>PHAN01000002.1 GCA_002841695.1 Elusimicrobia bacterium HGW-Elusimicrobia-1
GTGCGCGCGCGGGACGGAGCGCAGAACGTGTCGGGCTATCCGTCGTATTATTCGGTTACCGTCGACACGACGCCGTCGCAGGTGGACAATCAACAGACCGGCGACGACGAATGGCAAAGGGTGAGCGGCAAAACGTACAAGGTATTTTTTCAGGATTCCGGTTACGCCCAAAGCGAGCTTCACAGCATACAGTACGCCGTATCTACGACACCGATACTGGGAGCGCCACTTCGTATCGACTGGACAGACATAGAAATCCCGCCGATAGGCCAGCCCTCTTATCTGTCGGAGTGGCGTGTCTCATTTACGCCCTTAATGGAGAACGTAACCAATTACGTCTCCGTGCGGGCGGTCGATCTTGCCGGTAATGCGACGACATACACGGACGCGTTTTATGTTAAAAAGGATATAACATCGCCGGTTATAGACGACCAGCAATCCGGCGATTCTTCGTGGATAAAAGAATCCCGGGCGGCGGGATACTCCGTATATTTCCAGGACGACGGCGGATCCGCTCTGGCTTCGGCGCAGTACAGGCCGGCGCGCTATCTGGCCGGAGGCGCGACTTATTATCCCGCCGACTGGACGGATATATTTTCGTCGTATCAGCAGAATTATTACGGATTAAACTGGGTCCCCGATTTCGGAACATTGACCGAGGGGGAGAATCACATACTCGTTCGCGTTTATGACGGCGCCGGCAATGCGCAGAGTGTGACGCAGTATCCTCAGCCGTTTTACGTCCGCAAGGATACGACCCCGCCCGTCGCCCTTAATAATCAGTCGGGCGATAATACCTGGCGCACATCCAACAGCGGATTCTATAACGTGGATTTCAGGGACGCCGCTTCCGGATCCGGCGTAATGAGATTCGACATCCGAGTGTCGACGACCGCCGGCGGATTGCCGCCTTACGTTTCCGATTGGACCGCCGTTTTATCCACGTCGACGTATGAATACACTCAGGACTGGGCGCTGCCCGCTTCGGTGTGGAATCAGATGAACTCCTCCTCGCGCCGCTATTACATATCCGCTCGCGCCGTTGATTTTGCCTATAACACGTCGACGGCGCTGACGGACGCTTTTTATGTTTTCAAAGATACCGCGCCGCCCCGCGTTCTGAACAATCAAACGGGCGATGACGTGTGGCAGCGTTATGGCGGATCCGTTTATAATGTCGATTTTGAGGATAAGGAATCGCTTCTGCGAGGCGCTCAATATATCGTAAGGTCGGGTCCGTCTCCGTCGGATACCGCGTGGCCGCGCGGGTGGCTGAACATATTTACATCCACCGGAACTTCGGGATATTACAACGACTGGAGCGTGTCGTTCGCCGATTTATGGGAAGGGACGAACTATGTGTTCGTGCGCTCTTCCGACGGAGCGGGTCATTCTTTTGAGAGTTCGCAGCCGGTGTTCTACGTCAAAAAAGACGCCTCGGAGCCCTGGATTGAAAAGAGCCAGACGGGCGATTTGTCGTGGCGCTCGTCGAGCGGAACGCTTTACGGCGTGTTTTTCAACGATGCGGTGTCGGGTGTTACCACCGCGCAGTACCGGATTACCGATCCGTCCGGATCGACTATTTTTGACTGGACAAATATTTTTTCCGGCACCGCATCTTATCAAAGCTACGCTTCTTCGTGGTCTGTTTCCTCGGCGGCTTTCGTCGTTCTCCCCGAAGGAACGACGAGCCACGTATTCGTAAGGTGTTACGACGCCGCGGGTTACGTAAAGACATTGAGCGAGGCGGCTTTCTTGATTCTCAAAGATACGACTCCTCCGTTTGCCGTCGTCAATAACGACTACTACGAATACACCCATTCCGACTGGTTTGTCGACGCGGATTTGTTCGACGCAAAAACCCCGGGAAGGCAGCCGGGCGCATCGGGATTGTCCTCTGCCCGCTACGCGATATACACTTCGACGGGAATGACGGGAACAGAAAGGAAAGGATGGACGGGTATATCCGGTCTGACGGCGGGCGCGACATATTTTGACACCCCGTGGAAAATCGATTTTACCGCTCTTCCCGTCGGAACGACTTGCTACGTGTCCGTGAATATCGCGGACCTGGCTCAAAATACGTCTACGCATATAGACGCGTTCAGAGTGCTGCGCACAACCCCCACCGCGATGATAATTACCATAAACGAAACGGACACGTACGAATGGCACGGTTCTAGCGACGCTTTTCTGTCGAGATACTTCGACGTCGATTTCGCCGTTGGTCAGGATGCCTTTGTGTCGACGGCTGCGGTCGTGGTTTACGACGCGCCATACGGCGGCGGTAATCTTCTCGTGCCGGAAACAATCGTAATATCTACCGGCGATGTCGTGGAATACAACGATGACTGGCGCGTCATTCCCGCGACTTTCACGCCCGACTACGCCATTTGGGCGCAGTTAATCGAAGGTGTCAATTATGTCGCAATAAAGGCCTACGATTCCGAAGGCGCCACTTCAACACTCTACGACGTATTCGTTGTGCGCAAGGATACCACCCAGCCGACGGTACCGCTGCTTTCCTCGCCGCTCGACGGCGGAGCCACCAATCAGAATTCGGTTGTGTTTTCGTGGCAGGCGTCGTCGGATTTGACGAGCGGCGTAACTTTTTATCAGTTCGAGGTCTCGGCAAGCGGTGATTTTTCACCGCCCGAAATATCCTCGCAGGTATATACGAATCTTGTCATAACCGCGCTTTCGGGCGAGACGACGCATTTCTGGCGGGTCCGCGCAGCCGACGCCGCCGGCAACTTTTCCGCGTGGTCGTCGGTATTTTCCGTCAGGAGAGACACGACGCCGCCGACTGCGCCGGTATTGCAGACGCCCGCGAATGTTTCGGCTGCCAATCAGAATACGGTGTCGTTCGGCTGGGTGTCGTCGGAAGATTCTTTCACCGGTGTCAGAAGATATGTCCTTGAAGTGTCCTCGTCGCAGAATTTCAGCCCGATAAATATTTCGTCGGTTACCTTATCGACGGCGGCCCCGCTTTTGCTTAATCAGGCGACACACTACTGGCGGGTCGCCGCCGAGGATTGGGCCGGCAACCGCGCGACGAGCGCTTCTTACTTCAGTGTGCTTGTGGATACCACGCCGCCGTCGACGCCGGCTCTGTCGTCGCCGCTCGACGGTGAAACCACCGGACAGACGGCTATGTCTTTTTCGTGGGAGCCGTCCGATGATGGCGGTTCGCGCGGCGGCTCGGGCGTCGCGGCTTACGGGTTTTATCTTTCCACCTCGGCGGATTTTGCGATGACGGTTTCTTCGGAGCGCGTGACGTCGGCCGCCAACGCGATTGCCGTCGGCGAGGGAAAGTATTTCTGGAGAGTTCGCGCCGAGGATGCCGCGGGCAATTATTCCGGTTTCACGTCCGCCTATTCGCTTAATATCGACACCTCTCCGCCCGTAATCACGGTTAATCAGACCGGCGGCGGTCAGTGGATAAATAACACGGGCGCTCAATACGATGTCGATTTTTACGACGCCGTCGGAGGACTTGCCGCCGTGCAGTATGCGGTATACACGTCCAGTGAGCGCGCAGGCGGCACGCTTGTAAAGGATTGGACCGATATAACATCGCCCGCCGGCGCGGCGTACTTTACAAACGACTGGCAGATAGATTTTAACGCGCTGCCGCAGGGCGCGACTTGCTTTGTGTCCGCCAGATCATGGGACACTCTTTTGCGGTATGCCACACACTACAATGCGTTCACTGTTCTTAAAGACATAACGAACCCGTCGATATCCGACAATCAGCCGGGCGACGATTCGTGGAGAAAAACCGGCGCCGCCGTCTATTCCGTGGGATTTCAGGACGCTGGCGGAGCGGGACTCAGGGAATTTCAGATTAAGATAATGCGCGGCGCGCTTGGGTCGGGCGCTACTGTGCAGGACTGGACTTCATCGGGGACGTCCGTTGCGGGGACGACTTTCTATCACACGCCGTGGCCGTTATCCGCGGAGTCGTGGAACGCGCTGCCCGAAGGGCGCAACTATGTCTCCGCAAGAGTTTTCGACAATTCGTGGTCTCCGTCGCGGGGTTACAATTCCGACACACTCTCGGACGCTTTTTATGTCAGGAAGGACACCACGCCTCCCGTCGTCGTCAATAATCAAGCGGGAGACGATAATTGGCGAAACGCGAACAACGCTTTCTACAATGTCGATTTCCGCGACGCCGCGTCCGGTTCCGGCGTTCAAAGATTCGACGTAAGGACAGCCAGTTATCCGTCGGCCTCGGTGTTTCTTACCGATTGGATCGCGGTCATTTCCACGGCAACGCACGAGTACACGCCGAACTGGCAGTTGCCGTCCGCCGCGTGGACTTCCATAATATCGGGCTCGACGTCCTGCGTTTGGGTCAGAGTTGTCGACTTCGCCGATAATGAAACGCAGTCGGCCGATGTTTTTTACGTCCTGAAAGACACCGTCCCGCCGACCATAAATAATGCGCAATCCGGCGATGATGTATGGCGAAAAGACGGCGCTTCGGCGTATGCCGTAAGTTTTGAGGATACCGGCGGTTCCCGTCTCGGTAAATATCAAATCCGCGCGTCGAGCGTCGGTTATGCCGCGTCGCCCTATATATTCGACTGGACGGACGGATCGACGGTGATTTCGGGAGCCACTTCATATGCGACTCCGTGGCAGTTGACGTCGCAGCAATGGACGATGCTTGCTTCCGGAACAAACTATATTTCAGTGCGCGTCGTCGACAAATCCTTTTCAACGACGACCGTCGATGCGGCGTTTTATATTTTGAAAGACACTCAGCCGCCGACGGCTTTCCTCGATGTCGCGGGTTTTTCGTCCTCGCTCGCCTTTGAAATACCCTACACAGTTTCCGACGGGGGATTCTCCGGAATAAGTCACGTCAAAATATATTACACTTCCCAGACGGAACCGCCCTACACTTACACGCTGTATGCTTCGACCACGGCGAATCCGGCGTGGTTTGAGGCGTCCGTCGAAGGAACTTACGGATTCAGGTTAGTGCCTTATGATAACGCTCTTAACGCCGGAGCCGCCGACCCGCCGTCTTCGGCGACTGCGCCGGAGGCGACGGTTCTTGTGGACGCGACTCCGCCGTCGATAAATGACCAGCAGGCGGGCGACGATTCATGGCGCGCCGCCGCCAAGCCCGACGGCTACGCGGTTTATTTCAATGACGCCGGTTCGGGACTGGACACCGCGCAGTACATCGTGCGCGCCGGGCCGTCTCAGTATGACACCGTGGTCAAGGGGCATACCGACATATTCTCGGCGCTGGGGCAAAATTCATTCAACGATAAATGGCACCCGGATTTCGCCGCCCTTCAATCAAGCTGGAACTACGTATCGGTGCGCGCATGGGACGTGGCGGGAAAAACGTCTACCCTTGAAAACGTTTTTTACATCAAAAAGGATACTTCGTCTCCGGTGATTTCTTACAGTGATTACGCTTCCGGCGGCGACGAAATATGGCTTGCCGCCGCCCGCTCCGGCGGTTACAACGTGGATTTTTACGACGGACTGTCGATGATTTCCCGCGCCGATTACAGAATCGCGGCCTCCTCCGAGCCCTCGTCTCAGACAATATACGGGCCGCAAGCCATTGCCACGGCTGTCTCTTCGCACGGCTACGTCGCCGACTGGACGGTCAATTTCGCGGCGTTGAGGGAAAACTCCACCAATTATGTCCACGTTATACTTACCGACATAGCGGGCAACTCCGCCACGCACTACGCTTTTTTCGTTCTTAAAGACACTACGCCGCCGACTATAACGAACCAGGAATCCGGCGGCGATTCCGTCTGGCGGCAGACCGGACGGAATTACAGCGTTTTTGCCGGCGACAGAATATCGGCGGGGCGCACCGATAAACTGAAATCGCTGGAATACACGGCGCGCACGGCGCCGGCTTTGGGAGGAACCGCCCTTGTGTCGTGGACCACGCCTCAGGCGTCGGCCGTCAACATCGGGGCCACGTATTACGCCTCGCCGTGGCCTGCCGCGTTTGATTTGCTTCAAAACGGAACCAACTATATTTCCGTGCGCGCGGCGGATATGGCCGGCAACACAACCGCGTGGGTTGACGCCTTCCGCGTGCTTAAAGACACTCTGCCGCCGGTTATAGACGATAACCAGTCGGGCGATACCGCCTGGCGTAAGGCCAACAACGGGTCATACTCCGTTTCGTTCCGCGATGAACATTCCGGCGTAAAGTATTTCCGGACGTCCGTGCGCTCCGCTCCGTCGGGCGGAGGCGATTTGCTCGACGGGTGGCGCACGATTCTCGACAATATCAACGCCACTTACTATATGACGCCGTGGCAATTGAGCGCCGATGCCTTTCTGAATATGTCCGAGGGCGCCGGCAATTATGTTTCGGTCGCCTGTTACGACGCGCTCGGCAATTATTCGGTTTTGGAGGACGCGTTTTATGTCCGCAAGGATACCACCCCTCCCGTAATAACGGATAATGAGACCGATGACGAAACGTGGTATTCATCGTCGAGAAATTACAGCGTGAGCTTCAGAGACGCGGTTTCTCTGCTGGATTCAGCCCAGTACTATGTTTCGACCGGGCCTGCCCGCACGGGCCAACTTGTAAAGGGCTGGACCGCCATATTCTCCGGACTGAATCTTGATGAATACACATCCGCGCATCAGCCGGACTTCTCCGCGCTCTCTCAGGGATACAACTATGTTTCCGTTCGCGCGTTCGACGCGGCGGGAAACGTAACCTCTCTCGACGATGTTTATTTCGTCAAGAAGGACACTGTCCCTCCGTCGGTCATAACGGATATTTCGCAAGAGACGGGCGCCGGCGAAGGCCGGATAAACCTTTCATGGACGTCGCCGCTCGATCCCGCGCCCGGCGGCGGAATTTCTTACTACACGGTAAAATACGCCACATTCCAGATCACTGAATCCGGCTTCGACGGAAATCCCGCCGTCGGGACGTTTCTGCAGAATTGGAGCCCCGCTTTCTCCGGCGGCACGGAATACAGGACTTTGACGGGATTAAGCCAGGGACGTTACTACTATACCGCCGTAAAGAGTGTCGACGCGGTCGGCAATATTTCGCCCGCCGCCTTTTCGCCGCAGCAAACAATGGCCGCTGCGGATTCCTTGTCGCCTTACGCAGTGACCACGCTCGCCGCATCCGCGGGCGATTACGCCGGGCAGATACGACTCTCGTGGCTTGCGCCCGGCGATAACGGTCTCGACGGTAATTTGGCCGGAACCTATGTCGAGGGCGACGCTTATTCCGGATGGTACAGAATCCGCCGCTGGGAAAATACAAATCCCGTGTCAAATTTCGATACGGGCGGATATACCCAAATCGACAATCCGTTTGCGCCCGGAGTTGCCGGAAGCCGCGAGAACTACCTCGTCGAGGGTCTGAATCAGGGATCGACTTATTATTTTATGGCGCGCGCCGTCGATAAAGCCGGTAATTTTTCCACTTCAAACGCGGCATCATCCTTGCCCGCTCCGCCGGGCGCGGCTGCGGGCCATATGTTATGGGGATCGGGAGCGCTAAGCACTCCGAAAGTCAGCCGGTGGACACCTCCCGATTGGAGCGTTTCGGCCAACGCCGCCTCGGCCGCTTCGACGGTAAGGTGGACGCGAGTCGCGGCGTGTCCTGTTCTCAGAAATGAGAAAATAGTCGGTGTCCTGGCGGGTAACGCCGCCGCGGGAAGCGGAAAAATTTATTTGCAGAGGTTCGACGGCTCGTCGTGGACGGACATGCTCGGCCAGGTTAACTCCACGCTTATCGACGACAGATACAGAGCGTTCGACGTGGCTTATGAGCGGAACTCCGGACGGGCGCTGGTGACTTATTACAACGGAACTACCGGCGCCGTCGGTTATCGCGTATGGTCTTCCACGGCCGCCGACTGGGTAGTCGGAAAGGCCGCGCCTGTTTCATATGCGATGAGCGGAATGAGCGGCGCCGTGCAGTGGCTGCGTCTTGCGTCCCGTCCTTCGTCCAATCAGATAATTATGGCTGCGCTTGATTCCAATTCTTATATCTTCAGCGCCGTATGGGACGGCGCGAGCAATAAGTTTCTGTCGGTATCCACTATGGTGCATACGACGGCCGCGGAATCGAATATTTACGAAAGTTTCGACGTTGCGTGGGAAAGAAACTCCGGCCGCGCCATGGTTATGTGGGGGCAGCCGACCAGCACAATACGCTATTCGCTCTGGTCGTCGACGGCGTCCGTATGGGCCACGGTTTCCGCGGGCGGTCCCGCTTTCGGCGACGATATATACTGGGTTAAACTCGCCGCCGACCCGACGTCCGACCGGCTTGCGGTCACGGCGGTGGGAAGAACGCCGCCCCCCAGAAATCCTTCGTGGAACGTAAGCATTTGGGACGGCTCGTCGGCGTGGTCGGCGCCGCCGGCCAAAGATGCAGCCATTGAAACCAACGCCTCCCGCGCTGCGGACATCGCTTGGGAAAAAGATTCGGGACGTTGTGTTTCCGTCGCGGGAGACCTTAACTCGCGCGAGATTTCTTATCTGTTCTGGTCGCCGTCCGACGGGTGGCACGACCCCGTCTCGCAGACGGGAGCCCTCACGCCCAACACCGCGCCCAAGACGTCCGCCGGAACAATGAATCTTTCCGGAGACATCAACACCATAGGACTGCTCGGCGACCCGAATCAGAATAAAATTATGTGCTATGTTCTCGACCAGTCGGGAGCGTTGAGCGTGGTTAATTGGACGGGCTCGGCGTGGGCGGGGAAATCCGTAAGAGACACGGCCGTTTCCGACGGTACGCGCGAACCGTCACATATGGCGCTCGACCGTCACGACATAGTGCCGCCGACAATGGCGAACAATCAGACGGGCGACGACGTATGGCGCAAGGCAAACGACGGCGCATATTCCGTTACTTTCAACGATTCCGGCGGTTCAAATCTTTCAAAATTCCAGGTTAAAGCCACCACCGGTACGGCACAATCGTCGCAGATGATTCTGGATTGGACCGACAATATGACCTTCGCCGCTGCGCTTGATTCCTACGCGACTCCGTGGCAATTATCTTCGAGTGTGTGGAACGGTATCAGGGATGGAACCAATAGAATTCACGTTAAAGTATTCGACGGCGCCGGCGGTTCCGCCGTCGGCGAAAATCTTTTCTATATTAAAAAGGACACGACCGCGCCCACCGCGCCGTCTTTGTCATACCCGCTGACCGGCGCGGCAACCAACCAGACGCCGCTCTCATTCGGCTGGAACGCGTCGAGCGATTCGGCGTCGGGCGTCGCCGGCTATGAGTTTTACGTTTCGACCGCGTCCAACTTTTCGGTGTTTACGTCGTCGGAGTTCGCCGCGGGGCAGTCGGTCTCGCGCCCGCTCGCGTCCGCGTTGTATTACTGGAGAGTCCGCGCTCGGGACGCGGCGGGAAACGTGTCGGTTTATTCTTCGAGTTATTCCGTCGTTATGGATACCGCAGTTCCTTCGCGCATATCAAACGTCGACGGAGATTACGTCTGGAAAAAATCATCGGGGACAGCTTACGACGTAAGATTTTACGACGCCCTCGCCGGTCTGACGAGCGCTTATTACAGGGTCTGGAATTCCACCGGACAAAGCGGAACCATGATTTTCAACTGGACGCCGATAAACTCGCTTCCGATCGGCGCGACATATTACGAACAACCCTGGCCTCTGACGGCCCAGAGATGGGGCTTGCTCCCGAACGGCACGAACTATGTTTCGTTGAGGGTGTTCGATTCTGCGGCGAACTTCGCGGATTTTACCGACGAGTTCTTTATCCGCAAGGACGTCCTTGCTCCTTCGGCGCCCTCGCTTTCGTCTCCCGCTGACGGGAGCACGGGAAACAATACACAGGTCGCTTTCGACTGGTCACAGGCGACAGACGCGCATTCGGGAGTCGCCGGTTACGAATTCTACGTATCGACGGATTCCGCGTTTGCTGTGTTTGCGTCTTCGGAGTACGCATCGGCGCCTCCGGTCGAACGCAATCTTGGTTCCGGCGGCTATTACTGGCGCGTCCGCGCCGTCGACGGAGCGGGCAATTATTCAGCGTATTCGTCAAGCTTTACCCTGACGATTTCGACGTCGCCGCCTACGCCGCCCGTGCCGCTGAGTCCCGCCGACGGCCTGGCGTCCTCAAATCCGCTCCCGGTATTCGACTGGAGCGATTCCTCGTCGGAAAGCGCGGCTATCGCGTCCTACGAATTACACATCTCTACCGACATATTTTTCACGGTTAACGAGCTTTCGGCGCAGAGCGCCACGTCGTATTATGAAACCGTCGACCCGCTGGATTCGGGACGCTACTACTGGCGCGCCCGCGCCGTCGACGGAGCGGACAACTACTCGGAATGGTCGTCTACGCGGAGCATTGTTATCGACACGATATCGCCCTCGATAGACAACAAAGAGGCCGGCGGCGATTCGGTATGGCGAAACGACATAAAGTCCGGCGGGTACGACGCCGATTTCGCCGACGGCGGACTGTCCGGTCTCAATGATGTCGTCTATAAGGTGCACGCTTCTCCGTCGGAAGGCGGAGCCGTCGTAGTGTCGTGGGAAACGATAAGAAGCACTTATTCGCCATACGCGGCGGCATTCACGCCTCCGTGGACGGCCTCTTCGATGGAAAATAACATCGGAGTCGATTTCGCCGTTTTGCCGAACGGGACTAATTACATATCTTTGAGGGCATCCGACCTCGCCGGCAATGTGACGACTTGGATAGACGCTTTCAGAATAATGAAAGACGTGATTCATCCCACCGTTACAAATCTGATTCAGGGCGGCGATTTTACCTGGCGCAATTCGTCGGGCACGACCTATGGCGTGCAGTTCAATGATTCCGGCGGCTCGAATCTTTTGAAGTTTCAGGTCCGGCTTTCCACCTCGCCGGAACCGAATGCGGCGACTCTGCTGGATTGGACGGATCGCGTCGCGTCCATAAACGCGGCGGCGTATACGTCGCCGTGGCCGCTGACGGCTTCGCAGTTCGCGCTGCTGCCCGACGGAGCCACTTCCTACGTTTCGGTTCGCGCGCACGATTTGGCGGGCAATACCACAACGTGGTTCGCCGCATTTGCGGTTCTCAAAGACACCACGCTTCCGCACTGTGTAATAAACGAGCCGCCCGACCGAGGATGGCTGGTTTCAAACCCCGGAGCGATATGGGACGTGGACTTTTTCGACACTCCGGCTGCCGGCCGATTGCCCGGGTCGTCGGGGCTGAATAATATTTTGTACCGCGCGATAAGTTCCACGGGAGGCACGGTTATCGATTGGAGCGCGACGGCTACGTCGGTCGGCACGACATATTACGTCACGAACTTTGCGGTGGACTTCGCGAAACTTCCGGGGGGAATAAGCCGCGTCGACGTGAGGGCGGTCGACCTTGCCGGCAACGTCACGACTTACGTCGGAGCGTTTAATGTCAAAAAAGATACCGCCGCGCCGGTAATCGAAGTGGCCTTCGACACCGCGACGGTGACATGGATAAATACGTCGCGGAATTATAACGTAAATTTTTACGCGACGGGCGTCACCAATCTTGAGGCGGTTCAGTATACCGTCCGCGACGCTCCGTCGGGCGGCGGAAATTCGCGGGTTGATTGGACGAATATAGTCGCTCCGCCGGTGGGCGCGCCGTCGTACACCGCCGACTGGCAGGCGGCTTTTGCCGCTCTTCTTGAGGGCGGCACTAATTATGTGTCGGTAAGATGCTGGAACGCCGCGGGTTCGACGGTGACACTGACGGACGCTTTCAGAATATTCAAGGACGTCTCCGTACCGTCGATAGTCGACCGCGTCTCCGGCGACGACACTGTATGGCGAAGCACGCCGACGGCTCAGTATGACGTGGACTTCTACGACACGCCGTCGTCCGGCTCCGGCCTCGACAGATTCCTGCTGAAGGCCGCCACGGGACAGTCGCAAAGCGGGGAAATCGTGCGCGACTGGCAGGACGAGAAAATTCTTTCAGGGGCGACTTTTTACACCGCCAACTGGCCGCTTTCATGGGGCACTTGGAATTCTTTAAGGCAGGGAGCCAATTATATTTCCGCAAGGGTTCTCGACGGAGCGGGCAACGAAAGCGAACTCTCGGACATATTTTATGTCAGAAAAGACACGACCGCGCCGACGATAAACGACCAGCAGACGGGCGACACCGCGTGGCGCAAAACCAACTCCACCGCCGCCTACAAAGTATATTTTGCGGACAGCGGCGGCTCCAAGCTTTCCCGTTTTGAAGTCGCGGCGGCGACATCCGGCGTTTGGGGCGCGTCGGCTCTTCTTGCCGGATGGACGACGGCGCAGTCGTCAATAAATGCGGATGTTTATTCTTCGAGCTGGGCATTGCCTTCTTCCGTCTGGACCGCGCTCGAATCCCGCGCCACGAATTATATTTTCGTAAGAGCGTTCGATAACGCCTTGCCCGCCAATTCCACCTCGTCGGCGAGTTCGGTTTTCTATGTGCTCAAAGATACCGTTGCGCCGCGAATCATCGACAACGAGAACGTATCGCGCGGATGGATGAAAACCGATCCCGGAGCCGTTTGGAATGCAGCTTTTGAAGACGTCTTCGCGCATAATTCGGGGCTTGATACGGCTCAGTGGTCGGCTCGCGCCGCGCCCGACGGCGGCGGTTCTCTTGTCGTCGGATGGACGGATATATTCTCTTCGCTCGGGCAGTCGTCGTATTCGGACGCGGTAAACGCGGGCTTTAATATGCTCGGCGCGGGCACAAACTATATCACCCTGAGAGTTTGGGACGTGGCCGGCTCCACGACTTCTCTGGCCGACGCGTTCATCGTGCTCAAAGACACCTTCGGCCCGTCGATAACCGACACTCAGGCCGGTTACGACACATGGCTTGCCGCCGACCCGGGCGCCATATGGACCGCGGCTTTTTACGACGGACTATCGGGGCTCTCATCGGCATATTACTTCGTCAACTCGGCGGCAGGTTTCGGCGGGGAACAAGTGGCCGGGCCTTCGACGCTGTTTGAAGGCGTCGCCTCGCCGTCGCACGATGAAACGTTTGCTTTTGCGGCGGGCGATTTTGAACTGCTGGGCGAAGGGACATCGTATGTGACGGTGACGGCTTACGACGCGTTGGGCAACCGGACGACGTTTTACGATTTGTTCTACGTGCGCAAAGACGTGACTCCGCCGGTATGCGCGGACGAACAACCCGACGTGACGGCCCACTCGCAGAATGATGTGGCCGCCGTCGCGGTGAAATTCTACGACAACGGCGGTTCGGGTCTCGACCGCGTTCAGTACCGCGCCGCGCCGTCGGCGGGAAATCCCGCCGAGTACATAATCAACTGGACGGACATCGCGCTTCCGTCCGGGGCCACACATTACACGGAGGCGTGGTCTCTTCCGTTTGCGCAGCTGCCGAACCAGGCCACAAGCTACATCTCCGCGAGGGCTTACGACCTTGCCGGCCTCTCCACCGTTTACGTCGACGTCATGAGTGTCTATAAAAACGCTACCGGCCCGGGCATCACGGATAATCAGCCCGGCGACGATAACTGGCGCAATACCCTCTCGGGCGTATACTTCAATGTCGACTTCCAGTCGAATTCCGGTCTTCATCTCGACAAGTTTGAAATATCCGTCACCAGTTCCTCCGACGGAGGAGGCGTGCAGATAACCACGTGGTCGGTCATCGCGGCGAATATCGGCGCTGTCGGTTACACTCAAAACTGGCAGATTCAGCCGGATTCGTATTTCTTCAACCGGTGGCCGCAGGGGCTATCCTACGCGCACGTGAGGGTGACCGATCTGGTGCCGACATCCGCGGTTTTGTACAACGCTTTTTATGTCAGGAAAGACACGGCTCCTCCGTCGATAGTTTCCGCGCAGGAAGGCGACGCCGTATGGCGGGCGTCGTCGGGCACGCTGTACAATGTGGCGTTTTACGACTACGGTGTCGGACTTTCGTCGGCGCAGTATCTGGTGAGCCGTTCTTCGACCGATGTTTTGGGAACGGCTCTTAGCGGGTGGACGACAGTATTCGCGTTGAGCGTGCCGTCGACGGGCGGGCAGGCCGCCTACGTCACTCCGTGGGCGCCGGCGTTCTCGTTTCTGGCGGAGGCGGTCACGAACTATGTTTCCGTGCGCGCGTTCGACGGATTCGGCCACGCCTCATCGAGCTGGGCGGTGTTCTACGTTCTTAAAGATACGACGCCTCCGAGCGTTCCATCCGCGAGTATTCCGGAAGACGCGTCGCTCATTTCGTCCGCCGACGTTACATTTGAATGGGGCGTCTCGTCGGACTCGGCCTCGGGCGTGGCGGGATATGATTTTGAGGTCTCGACTTCCGCCGATTTCGGCGTACTCTCGTCCGCGTTTTATACAACGGAAACATCCACGCAGATTGCGCATAATTCGGGCGGATACCGATGGAGAATCCGCTCCGTCGACGTCGCCGGCAATCGCTCGGCATATTCGGCGTCGAGAGAGTTTCTGGTCGATACATCGTCCCCGTCCGTAGAAAATCTTGAGGCCGGCGGTTACGGAGTGTGGCTGTCGTCGAATCCGGGCGCGATATGGCGCGTATTTTTCTTGGATATCGGCATCGGGCTTACCACCGCGGAATACAGAATATGTTCCGCCGGAGGCAACGCGGACGAGGATGAATTGACTCCGTGGAGGGCTATATACGCGGGGACGCCTCTGAGTGTCTACGATTCGTCGTGGGCGATAAGCGGCGACGACTGGGCGAATATTCCTGCGGGAACGGCTTACGTGTCGGTTCGCGTATACGACGCGGTGGGGCTGTCGTTTATACTTGCGGACGCTTTCTTCGTAAAGAAGGACACCTCTCCTCCGTCGATATCCGGAGCCGATGCAATGCAAGGCACGGACAACGTCTGGCGTTCGGCGGCAAAATCCGGCGGCTACGACGTTAAATTCAACGATGGACATTCTCTGCTCAAAGACGCATGGTATGCGGTGTCTACGAACACGGCCGCTTCAGGGCCGCTTGCGGGCGACGGTTGGGTTTCGATATTCTCCAATCTGAACGATTCCGATTATGCCGTATCGTGGGCGCCGGCCTTCGCGTTTCTGTCGGAGGGCGTAACCAATTACGTAAGCGTGTCCGTCAGAGATTCGCTTATGAACCACGCGACATATTACGATGTTTTTTACGTTTTAAAGGATGTGACAAAACCCTCTGTCGTCAATAACCACGCGGCGGGCTTCGATACGCTGTGGCGCAAAGAAGACCCCGGCGCAATTTATGATGTCGACTTTTTCGACTTGGGCGGCTCGAAACTTTCTAAATTCCGGACACGCGTGACGACCGCCTCCGCCGGTTCGGGCGCCGTAGTGTGGGGTTGGACCGACCACAGCGACTTGTCGGGTCTGAATACCACGCATTACACTTCCGTGTGGTCGATGGATTTCCAAAATCTTTTGGAAGGATTCAACCGCGTTTCGGTCAGAGTATTCGACGCCGCCGGCAACGAAGAAACCCTTGCCGACGCTTTCATAGTCAGGAAAGATACTACGCCTCCGTCGATTACGAAAAACTCGACGTGGGACGAGGCGGCCTGGCGTTCGACTCCTCCGACGGTGGACGTGGATTTTGCCGATTCCGCCGGCGGCTCCGGAATAGCGGGCTTCGACATTATGGTGTCGACGGACTACGACGGGGCTTCCGAACTGGTCGGATGGACGCTGGTGGCTGCGACGGCGACTTATTCGTATTCGGCGGACTATCAGGTGCCGCAAGCGGTGTTTGATTTGATGTCGTCGGCGTCCACGAATTATTGCTTTATGAGAGTTTACGACGCGGCCGGCAACACGACCACCGCCGCCGGATACGTTTTTGTCGTCAATAAGGACACGGCTCCCGCCTCAATCGTCAACAATGAATCCGGCGGCGACCAATTCTGGCGGACGGGTTCCACGGCGAGAACTTACGACGTAAACGTTTACGCCGCCGGTTTGTCGCGCCTCTCATTCGTTGAATATAACGCTTTCAAAGACGGGGCGCAGACGCTCGGATGGGCTCCCGTGCCGGGTTTCTCCGCCGGCGTCGATTTATTTGAGGACGATTGGGCTATTGACCGCTTCGACGAACTTGTCGACGGCGGAACGCATTATATATCGGTGCGCGCCCAAACGGAATCGGGTCGGACGGTGACGCTCGAAAACGCTTTTATCGTCAAGAAAGATACGACCCCGCCGTCCGTGCCGTCCCTGTATTCGCCGCTCGACGGCTCGGCGACGTCGCAGGCCGCTCTGTCGCTGTCGTGGCAAATTGCGGCCGACCTCGGCGGAGGCACGACTGTTTATGAACTCTCGGTGTCGTCCTCGGATGACTTCGCCGTGATTCTGTTTTCGTCGTCCGCGCCGGCGTCGCAGTGGCCGTCGGTGACGCTGTCTCTGACGGAGGCCACGTATTACTGGAAAGTGCGCGCTCAGGACGCCGCGTCGAATTACTCCGGCTACTCCGCCGCGTATTCAGTCGCCGTAGACACAACTCCGCCTTCGCAGGCAAATCTTGCCTCTCCCGCCGACGGTTTCGCGACGAATTATCATCTGCCGGTTTTCTCGTGGAGTTCCTCGGAAGATTCGGGACCAGCGGGTATCAAAGGATATCGTCTGGAAATATCCACCTCGGCGGGATTCGTTCCTGTGTCGCACTCTTCTTATGTTTACGCGTTGCAAGCGTCCGCGGCGCTTGCACAGTCGGCCACTTATTACTGGCGCACTGTTTCGATAGACAGGGCGGAAAACTATTCGGAGTCGGTTTCAGCATACGCGCTGGTTTACGACACGTCGCCGCCTTCGGCGCCCGCGTTGATGGCGCCGTCCGATAATCACGCGACGAACTACGCTTCGGTTAATTTCGCGTGGACGGCGCAGGACGTCGGCCCGTCGGGAATCGGCGGATATGTCGTGGAGACGTCGACGTCGGCGGACTTCGCAAACATTGAATATTCGTCGGCGACCGGAGCGCCTTCTCATACCGCGGCGTTCGGCGAAGGTCTCTACCGGTGGCGCGTCCGCGCCTCGGACAGAGCGGGAAATCTTTCGGCTTATTCTTCTACGAGGACATTCGCCGTGGACACGACGTCGCCTTCGGCGGTTGCAATGACAGTGCCGGGGTCAGGCGCGAGGTTATCGTCGGCGACCGTGGTATTTGAGTGGCTGCCGTCGCAGGACTTCGGCCCGTCGGGTATCGCGGGTTATGTTCTTCGCGTGGCGACTTCTTCCGATTTTACGACGGTAGCGTATTCGTCCGCGGTCGGAGCCGACCGGATATACGCCGCCGTATCTCCCGCCGGAGGCATTTATTTCTGGCAGGTAAGAACTCTTGACCGCGCCGGCAACTATTCCGTTTCAGCGTCGTCGGAAATTACAATCGACACCCAAAGACCCCGCGCGGCGGTAAATCAGTCGGGCGACGTCGCATGGCGGTCCGCGTCCGGAACAGTTTACGATGTCGACTTCTTCGACGAGCCGCCGTCGTCCGGAGCGGGTCTTCGGGATGCGTATTACAGAGTTTACGCGTCCACCACGTCCGCCGGCCTGCCGTCGGGTCAGGAACTTGCGGGATGGTCTCAAATATTCTCCAAGACGCTTCCCGAAAAAACGACGCACTATACGTCGGATTGGAATATTGACGCTTCGTGGGGAAATCTGGCGCAGGGTTACAATTTCATATTTATTCAGGCAACAGATTTGGCGGGCAATTCCACGGATTATTCCTCGTATGCTTTTTACGTTAAAAAGGACACAGCCCCGCCATATTTCACCTCGGGCGAATCCGCGTATCCTTCGTGGGAAAACGCCGACAGAAACAGAGACGTGGGTTTCTTCGACGGCGGTTCGGGAGTAAAAACCGCGTCCTGCACGGTACGGTCCGCTCCGAACTTCGGCGGCAACGAACTTATACCGTGGACCACGGTATTCTATACGGAAACTCCGGCGGGGTCTTTCAGCGGCGGATGGAGTCCGGATTTCGGCCTTCTGGCGCCCGGCACCAACTATGTGTCCGTGCGGGCGGCCGACGACCTCGGTAATGTTGCGGTCTCAACCGATATATTCCGAATTCTCAAAGATACCGTTCCGCCTTCGGCCGTGACCGATTTGTCGGCCTCGCAGGGCGCGGTATCCGCTACCGTCGGGCTGATGTGGACGGCTCCGTCGGACGACGTCATCAGCGCGCCATCCGACCTGCGCGCGAAATCATATCTCGTCAAGTATAAAACTTCGCCGTTTTCGTCGACGGCGGACTTTCTGGCGTCGGGAACGACTTTCCAGTATGCTCCGCCTCCGGGTCTTCCGGGTTCGACTGAAAACCTCACGGTGACCGGTCTGACCGAGGGCGCCACTTATTGGACGGGGATACTCCCGTCGGACAAGGCCGGCAGTTATGCTTCGGCGATTTCCACGTCTTCGGCATGGGCCAAACGTGTGGCTCCGTCGAAGATTACGGGGCTCGCTGCGTCCGCGCCCGAAACGCTCAATCCCGGCGAAGTCCGCCTTTCGTGGACGGCGACCGGCAACGACGATTACTCCGGTACGGCGGCGGGCTACGCGGTCAGGTACGCCACCTACGCGTTTTCCGACGCGCAGTGGTCTTGGGTAAACTCGTATTCTCAGTCGTGGTCTCCTCTGCCGGCGGGTTCGCTCGAAGAGCGCGTGCTCTCGATGCCTCAGCAGGGAGCTACTTACTACTTCGCCGTAAAGGCCTACGACGGAGCGGCCTCCGGCGCGAACTATTCCGTTATGTCCGACACCGTTTCCGTCGTGTCGGCGCCGCGCGGCCCCGCCGACGGAATGGCCGTTTATGCGCAGGGGACTTCCGCGACACCGCAGTATTACACTATGACGGCCGCGGGCGCGTCGTGGGCGGGGCCTTATCCGGCGCAGGCCGCCGCGGGCACTATTTACTGGTCGTCGCTGAAGGGCTGTCCCGTACTGCGCAACGAAAAACTTCTTGCCACTTTGTCGTCGGGCGGGCAAATATACTTCCAAAGATTCGACGGAATATCGGAGCAGTGGCAGACGCCCGTTCTGCTCGACACCATCGCGTCGGCCGACGCCGTCGTAAAACCTTTCGACGTCGCCTACGAGCAGACGAGCGGGCGCGCTCTTGTGGTGTGGCGGTCTGGCACGGCCGGCCGCGTTTATTACAGAATCTGGTCGTCGACCGCCGCTTCCTGGGCCAACGACTCCACGGAAATTATTATCGGCGGAACCGGACTCATCAGGTGGGCGCGTCTTGAGCCGCGTCCCGGAACCGACGAGATAATGCTTGTGACGATGGACGCTAACCGCAAAATATACGCTTACCGCTGGAACGGCTCGGCGTGGTCGGACAACGCTCTTCTTACGACGGGCGCCAACGTCGCATACACGGCGAATTATCAATGCGTGGATTTGGCGTGGGAGGGTTCGCGCGGAAACTGTCTGATAATGTGGGGCCAGGCCGCGACGGTAAAATACGCGATGTGGTCGTCTACGGACTCCGTATGGGGAGCGGTGGACGTTGCCGGACCGGCTTTAAGCGGAGTGGCTACCGGCATTAACTGGGTGCGTATGGCATACGACAGATCGTCCGGCTCCGACAGAATAGCCGCCTCGATAATCAGCGCCGACAATCTGGGCGCGGTCGACTGGCTGGTCTCCGTATGGAACGGCACGGCCTGGCCCGACGCCACCGCTTTAAGTTCAAACCTCGACGAGCGGCTCACGCGTCTTTCGGATGTGGCTTGGGAGAAGGACACCGGCAAGTGTCTTGCGGTCGGAGCCGTGAGCGCGGCGCCGGCGCAGTACGTTTCGTATTCCGTCTGGACGGACGCAGGGGGTTGGTCCGCCGCGTCTCTCTACGACGCCTACAATCTGGGCAATTCCGTCGATATAAGATGGATGAGATTGTCGCCGGATCCCAACTCCAACAAAATAATTCTGTCGGCTTCCAACGCGGGTTCCGCCGGGGCCGTGTCTCTTAGAACACTGGTCTGGTCGGGCGATTTATGGTCTGGCGACGCAGCCCTCACGGCGCTCGGTTCAAACGCCTCCTACGAATTTTTCTCATCCGATTACGACAGACACGATAACGTGTCTCCGACGATATCCGATAACCAGTCCGACGACGACACGTGGAGAAACACCGCCTCGGCTTTCTACGATATGGAGTTTTACGATTCCGGCGGCTCCCGCCTCTCGAAGCTTCAGACGCGCCTTGCTTCGGGCGCCGGCGGCATAGGCGTTTACAGGGATTTTGCCGATGAAATAACGGGCATCAACTCCGATTCTCTGACGGAACCGTGGCGGTTCTGCGCCCAGACATGGTCGGAACTGAGACGCGGACAGACGCACGTGTCGGTAAAGATTTTCGACGGAGCCGGCAATACGGCCTCTCTGGCGGACGCTTTTTACGTCAGAAAGGATACGGAGCCCCCGACGATAACCAATAATTCCGCGGGCGAATCGTCCGTGTGGCGCAACGCAAATCCCGGCGCCGTCATAAATGTGGATTTTGCCGATCAAACCGGCCTTTCGCTATTGTCGAGCGCGACGTATGTCTCCGGCGCGGTTTCGCAGAATATTTTCGAGTATGCGCCCGCCCGCCTGAGTTACGAAACAAACTGGGGGCTGTCCGGCTCGTCGTGGGAACTGCTGCCGTCGGGCACGAATTATCTGAATATATCCGCTTACGACGTGGCGGGGAACACTTCGTCGATTGCGGCGGCTTACAAAGTGCTTAAGGACACGACGCCGCCGGCCTCGATAACGGATTTGTCGGCGGCGGCGGGACCTTTCAAGGGGAGCGTGGATCTGACCTGGACGTCGCCCCGCGACGCGGAAAGCGGCGCCAATCTTTACACGGTAAAATACGCGTCCTACCAGATAACCGATACCGCGCTTTTCGACGCGGCGACGTCATGGACGACGAATATGTCCGCGAAATCGTTCGCTCAGACGGAAAATCTGACCATTACGGGTCTTGCCGTTTCGGCGACGTATTATTTCTGCGTGAGAACTCGCGACTTCGTCGAATCCCCGCCCAACCCGTCGCACAACCGGTCGGCTCTTTCGGGGTCGCCGTCCACGCGGCCGAGAGGGGAGAATGTTCACATAAACGAGGTGTATCCTCAGTCGGGCGGATGGGTGGAACTGTTCAGCAACCTTCCGTCGGAACAGTTGCTCGACGGATGGACTCTGGTTTACAATCAGGGCACGATCGATAATCCAGCGTCCGAAGCGGTGATTTGGACCGGCAGCGCTTCGGATACTATGTCTTCCCTGTCGTTTCTTACCGTCGACGGCCTGACGCTTTCGGCCTCGCAGAGCCGTCACATAAAACTTCTCGACAATCTGGGAAGACAGGTTGATGCGGTGCAGTGGCCCGCGATGTCCTCCGGACGTTCTTTCGCGCGGATACGCGACGGCTCGGATTATTTCGAGGTCGACCCCGGCACGACGCAGAACATCGCGAACGCTGTTTATAATTCGCCCGTCAAAATTAACGAAATCGACTATTCGTCGGCCGAAGAATTCGTCGAACTCTACAATACTTCCGAATCAACCCTGACGCTTTCGGGATGGAACATCAGGAATTCCGGCGGATACCTTTTCAGTTTCGGCCGCAAGCTGCATCCCGCGTCATTCGCCGTAGTCGATTTCTCTTCCGTCGACGATAGCGGCGCGGGTTACGCCGCGGCTTTCGGCGCGTCCGGACTCGCCGCGTCGTCGGATTTCATCGCGCTTGAAAACGCTCAGGGACAGGTCGTAGACCGCGTGACATGGCAGTACGCTTACAAAAATTACAAGTCGGAATCTCTCGCCTATATTCAGGGCGCTCCGGCAGGAGCCGTTCATTCGATAGGCAGATATCAGACGGACGGAACGGACAGCGGTTCCAATGCCGTCGACTTTCAAGCGCTTGAAGCCAAAACTTACGCGGCGCGGAATTACAATCCCGTGCCGGCCGCCTCAAGTCAAATTCACTATCCGACGGCGGGAGCGTATATGCCGCGGCTCGGAAAAATATCGGTTACCCTCGGCGAGGACTTCTCGGAAGGGCGTTACAATTCCGTGTGGTTTGTAAGAACCCACGGCGCGCCCGACCCCAATTCGCCGCACAGGTATCGTTTTGCCGATTTGGCGCTGGATTCGTCATATACGACGGCGCAGTCCACGTCGGTTTTGTGGGTGAATTACCCCGACGCCGACGGCCTGCCGCTGGTGGACGGCTCCGGTTACAGGATGATTCTTGCGGCGGATAACGGTTCGGCCGCCTCGAGCGCCGTTACCGTCGACGGTCTTTACTGCGATGCCGCCGTGCACTCGGCGTCGGCGACAGCGATAGCGTCGTCGGCGGCGCGGTTTAATAATTCGCAGAAGGCGCTGTTGTTTGCCGTGCGGATAAACAATAAGTCACCCTCCGGCTCCGCGGGTATCGAGGCCGAAACTCTTGTAATAAAACTTCTTGAGCCCGACGGCGCGGCGCTTTCCACCGCGCGCGCGGCCGCAATGTT
Organism: Elusimicrobia bacterium HGW-Elusimicrobia-1; assembly: GCA_002841695.1. Lineage (NCBI taxonomy): Bacteria > Pseudomonadati > Elusimicrobiota > Elusimicrobia bacterium HGW-Elusimicrobia-1. The sequence continues at coordinate 22,512 of PHAN01000002.1, forward strand.
CAAAAGAATTATGTTCGTGGCCGACGTCGGCGGCGACGGAACTTATTATTCGGGGCTCGACACCGAAACAGTCGGAGAAATCCTCGCGGAGGATTTCAATTTGGCGGGCGGTTCGCAGACGCTGTATATCTCGCTGCCGAACGAGACGTCCGCCGTGATTATGTCGACGTCGCCCAAAACATATTTTGTCGTCGTGGAGATATCGTCTTGGGCTCATCAGGCGACGCCCGCGGGATTCAAGGCGTTTTTCGATCCGTCCGCGATAGTCCTGCGCGAAGCGCTGTCCGACGAGAGACAATCCGCCGCGGCTTCCGCTCCGGTGACAACTTCGAGCGCGGCCATAATATCGCCCGCGCCCACTCCCGCGGGGACTTCGTATCCCGTCGCGGTCGCGCCGGCGGGAGACGAAGCCAACGAGCAGGTACAGCTGGCGGTGAACGCAGCCGGAACCGTCACAACGTCTTTCTCCGGCGGCGCCGACGGTATTCTCCGGGCATTCAACGCTTCGGGCGGCGCGAAGTGGACTTTCGACGCGCAAAGCCCCGTCACGGAGGTTTATTCTCCGTCGAGGATGGGGTTTGAGGCGTCCACCGTGGCCTATGTCGCCACAGCGAACGGAAATCTGATAAAAATTAAGGATAACGTAACATCGGCGGAAATCCTATGGAGCAGAAATCTCAATGCTTCGCGCGTGACGGCCATTTCGCCTACCGGCTCTCTGCCTCCGTATTATCTGGCGGCGACCCAGGAGGGGAGATTCTATAAGATATATCATGACGGAAACGACGCCGCTCCCGACGGCGGATGGCAAAACTCGCCCGGCATTTCCGGCGCCCAGGTGAAAACGCCCGTGGTCGACGACTGGACTCCCGACGTCAACGCGATATGGTTCGGCACGTCGGGCGGAGGGATGTACAGGATAGAAAACGTAAACGGTACCAAGGTCACGGAACTGACGGGACTCTCCGGAGTTTTCACATCGCCATATCTCGTCTCCGGAAAATACGACTCTAATCTGAACACTCATCACGTCTTTTTCGGATCCGACGACGGCAAGCTCAGAAAGCGGCTGTCGTCGAACCTGACGTCATCGCCCGACGGCTGGACGGATGTCGCGCTTTCTTCCGCGGTCAGGTCTTCCCCCTGGTACGATTGGGAGTCGCCTGCCAATGTTTATTTCGGCTGCGACGACGGCAAACTTTACAAGATTAACGCTTTGACCGGCGAACATATATGGAGTTTTGCCACGGGCGGACCCATAAGGACGGATCCTGTGGTGCTTTCATGGCTCGGACCCGGCAAAGTATTCTTCGGTTCCGACGACGGATATTTCTACGGATTGAACATGACCGACGGTTCTATGCTGCCAGGATTCCCCGTGGCTACCGGCGGCAAAGTCAGGACGTCTCCGGTATACGACGGAGCTGTCGGCAGATTATATTTCGGTTCCACCGACGGAAAAATGTATTGCGTGCAACCGTAAAAGTTATAGGTAAAGTTATGGAAAAACCATACGCTGTTTCCATTAAGGTCATTGCGAGGAGGAATCAAGTGTTCACACTTGATGACGACGCGGCAATCTTACAACGGCGAGATTGCTTCGTCCCCCGCATCAAGTGCGGGGTCATCGCAATGACAATGTTTTTTGGTTTGTTGTTTTCAGCTGCTCCGGCTCGCGCCGCATCGTGGACTTCCTATCGCAAAAACGCCTCCAGAACCGGAGACGCTATGGAATACGCCCGCCCGAAACTGACGCCGTTGTGGAGTTATACCGTGCAAGGAGCGTTCTTTGCTTCTCCGGTGGTTTACGGTGACACGGTTTATGCCGGTTCCCGCGATGGCTCCGTGTGGGCGTGGCGCGCCTCGGACGGCGAAGTCCTCTGGCAGCAGTCCACGTCGGGTTGGGTCGATTCGACCCCCTGTGTGTGGAAAGATTATCTCATAGCCCTTTCTAAGGACGGCGTGGTCTACTGTTTTAATCGCGCGACCGGCGAGCCGGTGTGGACATTGTCGACCGGAAGAAGCAACGTCTCGTCGCCGATTGTTTACCGGGACACGCTGTATTTTATGTCCGGCGCTCCGGGCTCGGCGCTGGTCAAAATTAATCCTGCCACGGGCGCGCTGCTCGGAGAAATTCAGCTTTCGCTCTACGGTTTTTCCTCGCCTGCCGTCGACGGGGGGATACTCGCCGTGGGAACCAACGACGGCAAAATAAACATAATCGACCTTGATTCTTCGCAGACCGTCCCAATTCAGACCTTCGGCGGAATCAAGTACATAACGCCGACCATAAAGGACGGGAAAATATACGCGGCCACCGACGGCGACGAACGCCGCGTGATGGCTTTCGACATTCACGGCGACGAAATATGGAAAACGCCGCCGCTGGCGCGCGTCCCTATGAGCGCTTCCTCGCTGGCCATAGGCGATTCCTACGGTTACGTAGCCGTGAGCTCCGACTCCTCCCGACTGACGCTGCTGAAATTTTCTCTGGCCGACGGAACCACGATTTGGGCGCGCAATACCGGAACTCCGCCTTCGGGCGGGCGCATGCCCTCTCCTGTCTTAGTCAACGATCTTGTCTTTATAGTGTCCGGCGACGGATACCTGATGGTGCTGACTTCTTCGGGTTCTTTTGTCGAGCCGTTTACCGGCGCCGCGGTGGAGCAGAGCACGGGCGTGTGGCTCGGCTCCGGTTCCGCCGGATCCTGTGTCGTTTCCGGCGGAAGAGTTTTTGCCGGAACTCTGGGCGGAAGGTTTTGGGCGTTCGACTGTGAAAAGAAAATATCCCTGACTTACCCCGACGATTACGACGTTGCGGTAAACTCCGTGACTGTTACCGCTGCCATCACGGACAAGTCAGTGAACGATTATACGCTTGAGTACAGAAAGGAGACGGATTCCGTCTGGGCGTCCGTATCCGAGGGCTCCGCCGCCTCGGGGGAAAATATTGCCGTGGCGCAGTGGAACGCTTCGGGCGTCGCCGACGGAGCTTATGTGTTGCGGCTTACCGCCAATTCTTCGGTATCGCGGCGGGCTTTCAGTCGTTTTACCCTGAATAATTCGCCGGCCCCGCCGACTAATCCGTCCGCATCGGACAAACCTTTCGACGGCGGTGGGCGCATAATCCTGCGGTGGTCGAAATCCGCCGACGACGGCGCGGGCAATAACGACGTGGCGGGCTACAAGATTTACAGAAGCACTTTTTCGGGCGGAGGATTCGTCCGGATTGCGACGGCTTTCGCCGGTTCGACTTCATACGAGGATGCCTCGACGGTGGACCACACCACTTACTATTACCGTCTCAAGGCCTACGATTCTTTGAGCGATTCTACGGAGTTTTCCGCGGAGGCGTCGGCTTTTTCGATACTCGACGGCAAAGAAGTCGCGCCTGGCGCGGCGGCGGAAATTTTACTGTCCCTGCCCGACGGCACGGTGGTTGAGGCGCATATACCCGCCGGCGCGACGGATGAGACCATTTTCGTGGGCATACGCATTCCTTCGTCGATACCCGATGGCGGGGTTCCGCGCTGGGCGAAAAAGACATCGAGGATTTATGAATTCGGCGCCACTAAAGCCAACGGCGAAAAACTCTTGCGTTTTCTTGTCCCCGTCACCATCAAAATTCCCTACTCCGCCGCCGACATATCCGGAATGAATGCGGACAATCTGAGAATTTACAGATATTCCGAGGATAAATCCGAGTGGCGGGCGGTCAACACTTCTTTTGTCGACACGTCCGCCCGGAAAGTCGGCGCCGAAATCCCGGGCTTTTCACTTTACGCCATTATGGAATATCTGCCCGGGCGGGAAGAACTTATCTCATTCGACGGCACTTATGTGTATCCCAACCCGACTCGCGGCTCGAAAGCTCATTTTAAGTATTATCTCGGCGACAAAGCGGACGTTACCATTGAGATTTACAACGTGGCGGGTGAAATCGTGGCGCGTCTGGAACGCGCGGATAATCCGGCGGGCATCGCCTCGGAATTGGAATGGGACGCGTCGCGCGTCGCCAGCGGAGTTTATATTTGGAGAATAGAGGCGCGCTCGGTTTCGGGAGCCGTAAAGTCGCTAAAGAAAAAGCTGGCCGTCATAAATTGAGTCAGTTGAAAAACCCTTGTTATGTCATTCCCGCGAAAGCGGGAATCCAGATTTTCCGTCGTAGTATGGATTCGTCCCCGAATGTCTTTATCGGGGATAAACTGATTTTTTCGATGGTCCGTCCGTCTTTCTGCGCCGTGTCCATACATCCCGACGCGGGTACTACGGCGGCGGCGTTTCTCAAGCTTGGCGCCGGCGCGCGCGCGTCGTCAATGGCCGGAGCGTTCACAAGTATCGCCGACGACGCTACGGCCGTCTACTGGAATCCGGCGGGACTTATGTCGGTTCCGCGCAGAGAGGTTGTGGCGGCTCATAACGAATCTTTTGAAGGCATAAGACACGATTACGTCGGATACGTCGGAGGACTGAAAGGAAAATACCGGTGGGGCGCCGCGTTTTACGGGCTTTATACGCCCGCGGATATCGAGAGGCGCGGCGGTCTCAACGAGGACGACCCGTTTGAACCATTGTCGCCGGTGGAGGGATATTTCGCGGCTTACGACGCGGCATTGTCCGTGGCGGCCGCGCGAAGATTCGGCGCGAAGTTGTCGGCCGGCGCCGCCGTAAAAGTCATAAATCAGACCATCGACGACAGAACCGGCCGGGCAGTCGCCTCGGATATCGGCGTTTTGTACGAATATTCGGATGAAATATCGCTTGCCGGAACGATTAAAAACGCGGGCACTTCCCTTGCCGTCGGGGAAAAAAGCTATCCGCTTCCGCTGTCCGCGAATCTCGGCGCCGCGTGGTCTAAAAAATTCCCGTCGTCGGGATTTTTAAGAAGCGCCGTCGAAATCTCGTTTCCGAACGATAATTATCCGTCGCTGCGCGCGGGCGCGGAATACTTTCCCGTCGAAATGTTCGCCGTGCGCGCGGGTTACCGTTACCGTTTCAACGGCCCTGAACTCGATGATTTGAGCGGTCTTGCCGTCGGCGCCGGGGTAAAAATATCCGACCTGCGGCTGGATTATTCCTTCAACCCGTACGGCGCGCTCGGGAATTCCCACAAAATAACATTGAGCGCGGTTTTCGGACCGCGTATCGCGGGCGTCGACGAAAAAATCGCCCCCCGCGGGGAACCGTCCGCATCGGGTTCCGCGCCGCGGACGATACCGCGGATTGATGTGGCGCTGCCCCGGGGCGGGCCGTTGCCCGCCGCAGAATCCCGGACGCCGCCGGATTCAGAATTTTCTTCATCCACGATTATTTTTACGCCCGGCATAGTTTCCGCGACGGGAGTTACGGGATCGATATTCTCCGAGCCGTCCCGCGACGGCATCAAATCTTTCAGAGCGTCGATCTCCGCGCGCGGTGTTTTCTCCGGCGCGGCATTGCGCACGGCGGTGCGCCGCGCGCCGGACGATTCTTCGTCGGAGTATTATTTCAGGATGGACGCGCCGGGGCGGTTAAGCGATGTGACAGTGGTAATCGAGACATCCGGAAAAATCAAATCCGCGAGGGCTCTGATGCCCCCGTCGGCCGTCGGTGTCCCGCCGAAAGTATCTGTCGTTGAGGCGCCGCGGCAGGCGGCTTCCGCCGGAGGGACTTCTAATGGACGTTTTGTATACGAGATAAAGTCGGAGCAACCCGTTGATTTTCAAGCAGTGTATGAATAGAATCCTTTACGACAATATCAGGGCTATGTCCGCCGTCGACGAACTCGCAAGGTCGGTCTCGCCGGCGGCAATATATTTATTGAAGGGCGCGGCTATAATAAATATAAGCCCCGAAGCCGTCGCAACCCGCCTGATGGAAGATACCGACATCCTTGTCGACGACTATGCCGCCGTCTCCGCGGTTTTGATCCGTATGGGTTTTGCCAAAAGAACAGGGGATTCCCAGACCTTTGAGAGCGTTTCGGGAACCGTCAGACCCTTCGACGTGCACACGAATTTATGGTACGCTTCATCCCGCGACCTCGCGCGCATAAAGTCCGAATCCGCCTCCGCCGACGGCATTCCGCCGAACGCGCGGATATTTTCAGCGGCGGATTTATGCGCCGACATAATCATACACGCGGCGCAGCACGGCGGGCTCGACGGCAGATGGCGAGGGGATCTGGAAGTTATAGAAAATCGTTTCGGCCCGTCCGCCGTCCGCGAAGGCCGCGCGAGAGCGGAAGAGTTATGCCCCGGCCTGCTTAATCCGGCTTCCGCGTTTTTCGTCGACGGGGCTGTCCCGTCGGCGGGTTTTGTAAGACGGTTCGGTTTGATGGGCTCGCCCAAAAAAAAAGCGGCCTATGCCGCCGGAGTTTTATTTCCTTCCGAAGATTTTATAGCCCGTAGGTACGACGCCTCGTCGCGGGCGGGTGTGATGCTTAGAAGATTCGTCCGCCCTTTTGCCATACTCGCCGCCGCGGCCGGTTCGTTGGTTTGCGCAGCGGCATCGTCAATTATTCCCGCTCGCCGTCAATAAATCGAAGCGTCGCCCCGTTTCATTGCCCTGCGCAGGGCTCCCCTGAAATAAAAATCCGCCGCCGATAACGATAGCGCCGCGGCCGCCGCGGCCAGCGCGACGGGAACAAATCCGTTACCCTCTCCGGACAGCGCCGCCCGCCACATATCCAGAAGTATCGTCGTCGGCAGACGCGAAGCTATCCCGCGCAGCGCCGGCGGAAGCGCCTCGGTCGGGAAATAAACTCCGCTGAGTATCTCTACCAGCGAAGCGAAGAGCCATCCGGATTGTTCGCTCCTTTTTACGTCGAAGGCCAACCCCGCGAATGTCACTCCAATCGCCGCAAAAAAAACCGATGTGATAACCGCCGCCGCCGCTATAGCCGGTGTCGACGATATTTTCGCGCCCAAGCCGAGCGCCGCTCCGGCGGCGGCCAGCGCGGATATTTCCAGTATGAAACGCGGAAGTCCCGCCGCCACGGCGGCGTAGGCCGCCGTCGGCACGCCGGCGGGCGAGGCCGCAATCATATCCATAGTCCCGCGGTGCTGTTCGTGTTTTATGAAATTCGTGAACGCCGAGGAGAAATAGTGGAAAAATCTTCCGAAAACTATGCCTGCAAAAACATAGGCGAAGTAAGCCGGCGACAAATGCCGTCCTATGAAATAGAATATGACTGCCTTTGTCAGACCGTCCGCCGCCGATATAAAAAAACGGAACTTGTAAGCCCTCTCGATGGCCATATCCCTCAAGAAAAAAGTTTTGAGAAGTTTCAGCGTTCGCATTCGGTCAACCTTCCGTTTTCAATCAAATATCGTTTTGCGGCGAATCCGGCCCTGCCCTTGCCGACGCACAGGATTATGCCGCCGTTGCCGGCGAATTCGGACAGCATATCATCGGCTTTTTTTTGCGAAGCGGGATCCATTGCGTCGGTCTCGTCGGCGAAAATCGCTTTGGGCTCTCCCATAAACGCCCTCAGGAATGAAAATTTCTGTTTAGTTCCCTTTGAAAGAAACGCGAAAGTTGTGTCAAGAAATCCCGACACATCCAGCATTTCCGCCCGCTCCAGAACGGCATCGGGAATTTTATTAAGACCGCGCAGTCCGGCGAAAAAATCCAGATTTTGCTTCGCGGTGAGCATACCATAAAAAGAATTATCGTCGGATGAAACGTATCCGGCAAGTTCTCTGTAAGCGCGCGACGAATACCCGCCGCGGCATTCCGTTCCGCAAAGACGGACGTCGCCGGCGTCGGGCGGAAGAATTCCGGCCGCTATGCGCAGCAGCGTTGTCTTGCCGGCTCCGTTGGCGCCCGTCAATACGACGGCTTCGCCGCGGGCCGCGCGGAGCGATGCGTCGTCGAAGACGGCCCGCCCGCGAAATCCCTTGGATATCTTTGAAATTAGCAGCATATTTTTTTGAATCGGCTGTGCGCGCGGTAATCGGACATCGCGGCCGCGCCGCATCCGTTTCAGAGTATATATTTTTTGTCGATTAACCTGAATATTTTGTATAATTTCGCGGTTGTTTTGACCGATGATGTCACGGGTAGTTTTTGGCGATTTTCGGCGGGCGAATAATAAGAGGGTTCAAATGGGATTCATAGTATCTGATACGATAAAAGACCCTGTTTTCCAACTGGCGGCAGTCGTTTTTATTTCGGCGCTGTCGATATGCCTCTGGATGCTGGTATCGGCTCTTAAAGACAGGGGCGCCTCGCGCGCCGCCAATCGTGATTCCGCCGGTGAAGCGCATGATGCCACCGTCAATCTGTCGCAGGACGCCAAATTCCAGCTTCTCCTTGAAAATATCATAGCCATCAGCAAGCGTCTCGATGAATTGGACGCAAAAATACAGACGGGCGGCTCTCCGGCGGACACGACCGTGCGCGGAGACATTGCCGTCAAACTCGACGCCATGTATAAAATACTGGCGGGTTTGTCGGGCTCGGAGCAGAAGTGAAAAAAAATATTTTCAGTTTCGATTTTTTTGTGGTGCTTCTTACATTGGCGGCAAGCGCATACGTCATGTATTCCCGCGCGGCCTACCATGCCCGTCAGTCCGAGCTTAAGGAACGCTATGAAGTCAGCAGAAAAGATATTTTGAAGCGCGCCGCGGTTCCCCCTGCGAATGCGTCGCTTCCGTCGATTCCGTCGGAAACCGGGCTCAGAAATATTCTTTTTGCGGTAAAATCATCCGCCGCAAAAAAGGTTTCCATCGTCGGAGATTTTAACGACTGGACACCTCAGGGTATGACGAAGGACGCTTCCGGCATGTGGACGGTAGCTCTTAAAATCGTTCCCGGCGATTACGCCTATAATTTTATAGTCGACGGCCGTCCGGTCAGGGATTTTAATAATCCCAAGACCAAGGATACAGGCCGCGGGTTCGTAAGTTCGTCCCTGGAAGTCAAACCTTTCACGCCCGACGACAAATGAAAAAAATCGCGGCAGTCCTATCGGCCGTATTTGCCTGCGTTTTTCTGGCATACGCCGTTCCCTGCGCCGTATTCGCCGCTTCGGATTCCGCCCCGAAACTCACCGCGAAAGACCTCGACGCATCGCTTAAGTACTACGAAAAAACTTCAACTTCCGAAAAACTCAACAACAACGACCGACTTGCCATATTGCTCCGTATCAGAGAAAAATACGAGGCCGCCGGTCTGGACATCGGCAGGATTGACAAGGAAATAGCCCGCCGGCGCGCCATACGCGACAGCGAGCGGGCGCCCTCGTCCGAGTCCGTAACGGTTTCTGCCTCGACGGCATCGGTTAAGGCCGAACCGTCCAAGCCGAAGTCCCCGTCGCGGCGGCGATTGTCGTCCGTTCAGGTCACGGAAAAGGCCGACGTCGTGGAAATACTCGTAGTTTCCGATAATCCCGACAGCCGCAACGTTTTTGTGCTCAAAGATCCCGATCCGAAAGTTCCGCCTAAAATCGTGGCCGATTTCTATGGACTTACGGAGGCGCTGCCGTCGGCGGATAAGGATATCGCCGTGGGCGGCGCGACTATCGAGCGGATAAGAACGGCGCAGTTCGACAAAGAACCGTCGCCGGTTGCCAGAATGGTCGTATATCTCAAAAAAAACGTCCGCCACACGTTCAAGGACTCGACGTCGGGTTTTTTGCTGATTGTCGCCAAGGACGATTCTGAAAAGGGAAAGATGGTCACGGCTTTCGCCGCCGCGATTTCTTCGACCTCGTCGGCGGCGCCCGTCGCCGCATTGCCCGTAACTGTCACCGCGCCGTCGGTCTTGGCATCGACGCCTATTGCCGTCGCCGCGACGTCTTCATCTTTCGACCCCCGGGCCGCGGCGCGGGCGGCGTATAAAATCGAGCCCGGCGACGTGCTTTATGTGACCGTTACGCCCGCCGAGGAAATAACCCGCGAAGTTACCGTCAATCCCGGCGGAGAAATATCTCTTCCGCTGGCGGGAATCGTCCGCGCCGCCGGAATCACTCCCGCGCAACTTGCCGAGGACATAAAAATCGCGCTTTCAAAATACATTACCAATCCCGAAGTTTCCGTCACGGTCAGACAGTACGCCCGCCGCACGATTTTCATCACGGGCGAACTTAAATCCACGGGCGGCTACCCCTACAAAGAAGGCATGCGCCTTTTGGAGCTGATTTCGCAGGCGGGCGGATTTACCGACCGCGCCGACCGTAAAAACGTAAAGGTGTTGCGCGGCGAAGGCGCCGTCCGCAAAACGTTTATCGTCGACGTCGAAGATTTAATGCGTTCCGGCGATTTTACAAAAGATTTCGCGCTGGAGCCGCAGGATATAGTCGAAGTGCCGGCCGGCTTTAAAAAAATATCCGTGCTCGGCGATGTCAGAACGCCCGGATATTACGATTACAAAGATGGGATGAAAGTCGTCGAAATCGTCTCGATGTCGGGCGGTTTTCTGGACACGGCCCGCGTAAAGGAAGTCACCATACTGCGAAAGCAGGGAGCCGACACAAAGTCCATAAAGGTCGACCTTGACGCCGTACTCAAAGGACACACAAGCGACGTGCCGCTTGCGCCGGAAGACACGGTTTATATCCCCAGAAAATCCATATCGACCGCGAATTGGTGGGCGTCCAGCGCGCTGCCCTGGCTGACTCTTATTTCGCTCATTCTGGTTATACGGGGCGGGTTATGAAGGCAGTGGCGAGTGTAAAAGGCAGTGGCGAGTGGTTAGTGGCGAGTGAATAGCAGAAAAATACTAACCACTAACCACTAACCACTAACCACTAACCACTTAAATATATGACTCAATACACCCTGGGCATTCACGATTACTGGCGCATTCTCCGCAGAAAGAGATGGGTCATTATTTTTGTTGCGGTCGCCACCGTGTTTTCGACCTACGTATACACGGATATGCAAACGCCTTTATACAGGGCCACGGCGGAAGTCAAAGTCGAGCAGCCCAAAGCGATTCCCGGCGTGGCTGTGGACCAGTCCGGCTGGGATATGTATATGGCGCTCAACACCGAGGTCAAGGTCATCAAAAGCGCGGTGGTCGCTGAACGCACCGCCCGCAAACTCGGAATGCTCGACGACAAAATGAGCGAATCCGAGAGGCAGGCGATTATTCTGTCTCTGCAAAATATGGTGGACGCCGAGCGCGTGGGCGATTCAAATCTCATAAGAATAAACGCCGCCTCGTCCGATCCGCGCAACACGGCGATCGTAGCCAACGCCACGGCCGACACCTATATAGAAAAAGGCATAGAAGACCGTTCGCGCCGCGCGCGCGAGCTCAAAGAGTTCATAGAACGGCAGATGGACGAATCCCACTCGCGCCTTAAGTCCGCCGAGGAAAGTTTAAGAAAATTCACCGAAATGTCGGGAGCCAAGGGGACGGGCGGATTTCTGGCCTCGCGCATGGTCGATCTTGAGACGAGAAAAAGCGAACTTCTGAAAAAATACACAGGGCAGCATCCCGAAGTCAGGCAACTCTCCGATCAGATAAACGCCGTCGAACTCCAGATGAGAGATTTACCCAAAGAGGAACTCGAATACGCGCGCTTCACCCGCGAAGTAAAAATCAACGAAGAACTCTACACCCTCCTGGCCAAGCGTTACAAAGAGGCCGAAATCGCCGAGGCCGACCGCGAGCGGACCGCCTCGATAGTCACTCCGGCGGTCGAGCCGTCGAGTCCGGTGAAACCCAACCGCGCCATGAATATGACGGTCGGCGTTTTCATAGGGATATTCTTCGGCTTTCTGATGGCTCTGTTTTTCGAGAATCTCGACACGTCCATAGGCACGATAGAAGACGTGGAACAATTTCTGGGCATACCCGTCATAGGGATTATCCCGCACGAGTCGCCGACGAAACTCAAGACGTCCAAGAAAAGCGACAGAATATCGGCGCAGCGCTCGCTGATGATAATTTTCCACTCCGGCAAGTCGCCGTTTGTGGAGGCGTATCACACGATGCGCACGAACCTGCAGTTTACGGCTTTCAAAGAAAAAGGAAACGTCATTAATTTTACCAGCGCGGGCGTTTCCGAGGGAAAAACCATCACCGCGATAAACTTCGCGCTGGCGGCGGCGCAGTCGGGGACAAAGACGGTCATTGTCGAAATGGATCTTCGCCGGCCGCTGCTTCATAAAATTCTCGGTCTGCCGAGGATACCGGGGATTACCGAGGGCGTCATAGGCAAACCTCCGGCTGATATCGTCAAAGGGACGGCGGACTTGATGCTCGGCGAATTGTCGGTGGAACATATTATCGACGTGCCCGGCATAGAAAATCTTAAAATTGTCACCTGCGGCGAAATACCCACCAATCCCATTGATTTTCTTAATTCCGCCTCGACTAAAACTTTCATCAAGTCGCTTTCCCAGAGTTTCGAGCTTGTGATACTCGATTGCCCGCCGGTGCTTCTGTTCGCCGACCCTCTGATAATATCGAGTATCGCCGACGCCACAATTCTGGTCTATCAGGTCGGAAAGATGTCTCGCAACGCTCTTAAAAGAGCCAAGGATCAACTCGCCGGAGTAAAGGCAAATCTGGTCGGCGTGGTTCTTAATGACATTAAGGCCTCCGATATGCAGCACCGCTACGGTTATTACTACACCTACAAGTATTACCACAAGGGATGACAACCTGCCGTCGTAAATCCCTTAGCCGTTTTCAAATCCGTCCCTATTATGCGAAGCTCAATAAGGACCGCCGATGCCCGCCAATAACTTTATAAAAGCCGTATCCGCCGCGATTGCTCTTGTCCTCATTTTGGTTTTCGGACGGCTCATTTCGGGCGGGGAAATGTTTTTTGTGACGGGACTGGTTCTGGCTCTTGCGGCGGGCGCCGTCACTTTTTTGAATCCGGAGCACGGTCTTATCCTGCTGGTTTTTTCGATGATGCTTTCTCCCGAAATCGAGCTCGCCCAGATACCCGGACGTTCCATAACCGTACGCATAGACGATTTTCTGCTGATAGCCGTTTTTATATCTTACGTCACCTACCACGCGGTCAACCCGCACGCAAGAAAGTTTGTCCGCACTCCCATCGACAGGCCTCTTATCGCCATGATAATCGTATATTTTCTCTCGACGGCCATAGGCAACATAGAGGGCCGGCTCAAGCCGCTCGCTTCGATGTTCTTCGTTTTTAAATATGTGCAGTATTTTATTTTATTTTGGATCGCTTCAAACTTGATAACTTCCCGCGAAACCCTGAAGCGCGTGATAATTGCCGGAGTCGTGACGGCGATTATCGTTTGCATTTACGCGTATTCTCTTTTCCCGACCGTCGAGAGAGTTTATTCGCCGTTTGATCACGAGGCGACGGGGAGAACCGGAGAGTCGGCCACTCTCGGAGGGTATCTTATTATCATAATGTCGCTGGCGTTGGCGTTTTTCGCTAATTCCGAGGCGATGCCTGTCAGGTTGCTGTCGCTGGGGCTTTTTCTTTTCGCTCTGCCTCCTTTCGTAAGGACACTTTCCCGCGCGTCGTATTATGCCATTGCCGTCGCGCTCCCGTCGCTTGTGATATTTTCTCCGAAAAGGAAGTTGACTCTTATTCTGGGGATGCTTGCATTCCTTGTCGGCGCGCCCGTGCTGGCGCCCGGCCTTACCGGAGACGCGGTAAAACGTTTACAGGAAACTTTTACGGGTCCCCGAACCGAGTTCGGGATGGATTTGGAACTCTCGGCCGCGGCTCGCCTCGACAGTTGGAAGAGGATTTTCTCGCAATGGCTGCCGACACGTCCGCTTTTGGGATACGGCGCCACGGGCGTGGGACTGGTGGATACTCAGTATCCGAGAATTTTGGGGGAATTCGGACTTATCGGATTCGGTATTTTCGCGTGGCTCATGGCTTCAATTTTTATGGAGGTAAAGCGGGCGATTAAAAATGCCGACGATATTCTGGTCCGCTCGGTCGCGGCGGGTTTTCTGGCGGCCTTTGCGGGACTGCTGGTGCAGGGTATCGGAGTGAATACTTTCATAATCGTAAGAATTATGACGCCGTTTTGGTTCCTGCTGGGAGCCATAGTGGCCGCGCGGTGGCGCCGCGAATCCGGCGCGGACGGCCCGACGGAAAAAGCGGAGGCAAGTTGAGCGGACATAGCGCGCAGAAGATGATAGGCAATACCATCTGGAACTTCGTCGGTTACGGCTGGATGTTGGTAATATCTTTTTTTGCGATGCCGTACATCGTGCGCGAATTGAAAGCCGAACTCTACGGGGTTTACGCGCTGGTGGGCGTTGTGGTGGGATATTTTGCCTTTCTGCAGCTGGGAATCGGCAGCGCGTCGGTAAAATATATTTCGGAGCACCTTGCAAAAAAGGATGAAGCCGGAGCGCGCGCCGTTTTTTGGTCGTGCGTGTACGTGTATTTTTTCATGGGGACGCTTGCCGCGGCGATGATATGGTTTTTGTCGCCCGCCATAGTGTCCCGTGTTTTAAAGATGCCGGAAACTCTGGCGCCTGCGGCTACATTCGCTTTGCGCGCCGCGGGAGTGGGATTCGGCGTGTCCATGATAACGGTTGTGGTCAGCGGTGTTCTTAAAGCCGCGGGGAGATTCGGACCGCTCAATCGTATCGGCATGGTTTTGGGAACGCTTCAAACGCTTGGCGCGGTCGTTTTACTGAAACTCGGGTTTTCTCTTAAAGAGATAGTTGTTGCCAACGTGGCTACGCAATTTCTCGGAGCGGGTCTCTACTGGAGATATGCCGCGCTGGCCGTGCCCGCGTTGAGTGTCCCGTCGCGATGGGACACGGCTGTTTTCGTGAAAATGTTGAAATACGGGGGGTTTATCACCGTTACGACGGTAATAGGGCCTTTTTTGTCGAACGCCGAAAAGCTGTTTCTTACGGCGCTGAGGTCGTCGGCGGCTCTGACATACTATTACGTGCCGTTTTCGGTGGTGAAATATTTAAGCGTTATCCCGTCTTCCCTTGCTTCCGTTTTATTTCCTGCGTACAGTTTCTACCAGTGCGCGGACAGCGGCGATGTCGTTAACAGGGAGCTTCATTTTAAAAGTACCGTCTATGTTTTTTTTATCAGTTGGTTCCCCGCGCTGTTTTTTATTTTTTTCGGGGAACGGTTTTTGGGACTTTGGATGGGCGAGGACTTTGCGGTTAAGTCGGCAGGGGTTCTTTCGATGCTTTCTCTTGCGGGCGTAATAAACGCCACCGCCTATCCTTCCATCACGGCCATTCAGGGTTACGGCAAACCCGCGATTCCCGCGCTTTTTCATGCGGCGCAGGCGGTGGTGTACCTGCCCTTGGCGTATTTTTTTGTAGCCCGCTTCGGCGCCAGGGGCGCCGCCGCGGTATGGCTCGGTCGTGTCGCGGTGGACGCCATGCTTCTTCAGGCGGCTTCCTGCAGGTTGTTGGGCGTCGGCCTGGGCGAATGGTATCTGCGGATGGCCCGCAGAATCTTTTTGCCGTCGGCCGCGGTCGCTTCGGCTCTTGGCTTATTGAGGATAATGAATCCGCAGTTTTTAAGTGTTTCCGGCATCGGCGGGATTCTGTCGATATTCACTGCGTACGCGGTTATGGTCTGGTTCTTCGGTCTGGATTCAAACGACAAAAGAAGAGCCCGTTTTTTTATTTTGAATTTCAGGGGAGAACGCCTGTCATGAGATTCAATGCCGTTCCCGTATGTCCGATTTGCGGAAGCGCGGGATCTGTGTTGTACGCCGGACTTCCCGACCGACTTTTCGGAGTTCAGGGACAATTCGGTTTCAAAAAGTGCCGCGCCTGCGGTCTTTTGTGGATTGACCCGCGTCCTGCGGAATCCGACCTTCCCAAGTGTTACACAGAATATTATACCCACCGCGCTGCGCCCGAACACATCTCTGCGACCGCGGGATTCAGGCCGTTGGGGGGGCTTCGCGACGCTTTTCGGGAAGCCATACTCTGCGGACGTTACGGATATAAGCATTTGCATACGAATCACGGTATTTGTCGTCTCGGCCCCGCGCTGTCGTTTATTCCCTTGCTTGACCGACGCGCGAAATACGATCTCGCAGAACGCCTGCCTGTATTTATTCCGGGCGGGATTATAGTGGATGTCGGTTGCGGCAACGGCGTTTATCTCAATAAGATGAAATCCTTGGGATGGCGCGTATATGGCGTAGAACCGGATTCGGCCGCCTCGGAGCCGGCCATTCGGTCGGGCCTGGATGTTTTTCGCGGAGTGCTCAAAGACGCCCCCATAAAAAACGACTCATCCGATCAGGTTACAATGATTCACGTATTGGAGCATCTGCCGAACCCGCTCGAAGATTTATCCGAGTGCCTGCGGATACTTAAAAAGGGAGGCAGAATGGTAATATACACGCCCAATGCCGAAAGTTTGGCGCACGGACATTTCGGGCGGAATTTCTTTGCGCTCGACCCGCCGAGACATTTGAATATTTTTACGGCGCGGAGTATAAGAAAAATTTTGCGCGACGCCGGTTTCACGCGGATGTCGGTTCGCACTACGCCTTATTCGGCGCCCGGCATATATGACGCGAGCGCGGCCATCTCCTCGGACGGGAAAATAACCGATCTGGACGCGATTAAACGTCGACGGTGCCGACGGATATTCGGAGCCATCGAGTCGGCGATGTGCCGGTTCGGTCTGAACGTCGGCGAAGAAATAGAAGCGGTGGCATTCAAGTAATATGGATATGAGAGTGTCGGCCATAGTGTTGAACTGGAACGGCGGAGATATGCTTGACTCGTGTCTGGGCTCTCTTCTGTCCACGGATTATGCCGCGTTGCGGATTATACTGGTCGACAACGGCTCTACCGACGGGTCGGCCGACCGCGCGGCGGTGCGATATCCGGCTGTGGAAGTGGTCCGGAACCGGCGCAACATCGGATACCCCGCCGGTAACAACGTCGGTATAAAATATGCTTTGCGGCGTCATAATCCGGACTTTGTGGCGCTTTTAAACAACGATACGCGATTTGACGACCCCGGATGGCTTGCGAAAATGGTATCCGCGGCCGCGCAGCGCGACCGTACCGGCATAACCGGATGCCGTCTGGTTTTCCCCGACGGAAGACCGCAACACGCGGGTTCCATGGCGACGTCATCCGGATTTCGCGGTATATCGGAGGAAAACTTCGGCGGATCGCCGTCCGATCCTTACGAAGTGGACGCCGTCATCGGAGCGGTGTTTATGATAAAGAGGGAAGTCATCGAAAGAATCGGATTGCTCGATGAAGGTTTTTATCCTTATCTCGGCGAAGATATGGACTATTGCGCCCGCGCCCGACGGGCGGGATATAAGATAATCGTGGCGCCATCCGCCGAAGTTGTACACCTTGTAAGCAAGTCCATAGAAAAAAATAATTCCGTTTCGACGCTTGTCATCCATAAGAAAAACGAAATCAGGTATCGACTTCTTAATTCGTCCGCAAGCGAACTCGCCAGGTTTGCGGTTTTGGACGCGGCGCACGCCGCTTCGGCGGTTTTTGAGAGGAAAGACAGAACCCGGCGGGCATTGCCTTTTAATTTTCGTGTAAGAAAAAACGGTTCGGCGCCCGCAAGAATATACGCTATTCTGGCCGGTTACATTCTCAACGCGGCCGGAATATTCGGAATAATTGCGTTAAGAATCAGGCGTTCGCACATCCGGAGCGTCGCGGAATGAAATCAATCCTTTTAGCGGGCTATCATAATCCGCGATACCCCACGATAACCGAATATGTCGAAAAAGCCGTGCGCGAATCGGGTTTCGGATTGACCTCTTTCGACGACAGGAGTTACGGCGTTCCCGGTTTTTTGCGCTCGGCGTGGAAAAAAATCGACAACGCGGCGTTATCCGCGATGAACGAGAGGTTTTGCCGTCTGGCCGAGGCATCCCGTCCCGACTTGTGCATAGTCACGGGAGGGCATCGAATATCGCCCCGCTCGATAGAGCGCATCAAGTCGTACGGCATAAAAACGGTTCTCTGGACTATAGACGCGCCGTCCGCGGATTTTGAATATATCATTGCCGCCGCGAGAGTATACGACAAGGTTTTTTGCGGCGGTACCGAAGCCGTGAAAATCCTTGAGCGCGCCGGCGTAAAAAACCCCGCGTGGCTGCCGTTCGCCTGCTCGCCAGATGACCACAAACCCGCTCCGCTCGACGATAAAGAAAAAAAGACATTATCCCGCGACGTTGTTTTTGTGGGAACCGTAAATCCGCTCATATATCCTTTCCGCTCAGCCGTTTTAGAGAGTATCGCCGACTACAATTTGGGAGTTTGGGGGCCGGGAGTCCGGCGGATTCCGTCTTCATACGCGCTGCGCTCCCGCATTGTCGCGGAGCATACCCCGCCGTCGGTATGGACAAAGATATACTCGGCGGCAAAAATAGTCCTGTGTATGCATTACGCCGACCCTGCGGGCGGTTTTCCGTGCCGGCAGGCGAGTCCTCGCGTTTATGAGGCGCTGGCCTGCGGAGCGTTTGTTCTCTGCGATGCGCAGCCGGATGCCGCGGCCTTATTTTCCGACGGCGAGCATCTCGTCTATTTTAAAAACCCCTACGACCTCCGCGTAAAACTGGATTATTACCTTGCGCATCCCGACGACCGTTTGCGCATAGCGTCCGCAGGCCGGAAGCTCGCGCTGGCGGAGCATACCTATCTGCGGCGCCTGGAAACTATTTTGCGAACTTATTGAGCTTCACCTGATTATGTGAACAGCCATGAGAGACAAAAAATTGAGCATAGTGCACGTTGCCGAGGACCTTAAAACCGGAGGTATGGAAAAAGTCATCAAATCGCTGGCATTGGGATTCGCTGCAGCCGGACACGACGTATCGGTTCTTTGTTTAATGGCAGGCGGAGACATGGCGGACGAACTGCGCGGCGCCGGTATTGCCGTCGATATTCTGCCGGCCTCGTCGCCAAAAAATCCTTTGTTTATCAATAAAATCCGAAAGTATTTTATCGCGCGAAAGGCATCCGTAGTGCACGCGCACGGCTATCCGGCTTCGGTGCCGGCGCGTCTTGCCGCCATTGCCGCCCGCGTCCCTTCGATATTTTATCACGTTCATACGGCCGGCGGTCCGACGGGGCTGAGGCGGCGCGTTAAAGAAAGCATTCTGCTAAAGTTCACCGACGGGGTGATATGCTGTTCGCGCGCCGTCGCGGATTTCGCCGCTTCTTCGGGCGCGCCGAGTCGCAAGATACAAGTCGTATACAACGGCGTTTCGCGTTTCGGCGCGGCGGGACTTCGCGGCCCGGCCAGAAAAGAGTTTGGTTTCGACGACGATGCGTTCGTTTTCGGAACCGTGTGCCGCCTGGAGCCGCTCAAGGGCGTGGACGTTATGATCGCCGCCGCCCGCCTCCTCGCCGCCGATCCGTCCGCCGAAAAAATACGCTGGCTGATAGTCGGCGACGGCTCCCGCGCCGATGAACTCAAAAATATGGCCGCCCGTTCGGGCATCGCCGACAGAGTGGTTTTCGCCGGATTCCGGAAAGATATTTCCGGCGCTCTGGCCGCTATGGATGCCGCCGCGCTGGCATCTCGTGAAAGGGAGGGCTTTTCGCTTTTTCTGGCGGAGGCGATGTCGGCCGGAAAACCTTTGATAGGAACCGCCGTGGGGGGAATACCGGAGGTAATTGTCGACGGCGTTAACGGTCTTGTCGTGCCGTCCGAAGCCCCTTCCGCGCTGGCGGCCGCTATGCTGCGCGTGGCCGGAGACGAGGCGTTCCGGCGCGCGTCGTCGGAAGCATCATTGCGGATTTACGCCGGACAATTTACGGAAGATCGCATGATATCATCCGTGGAAAGTTTATACCGCAGTCGTTTCGCCGCCGGCATTCTCTATATCCACACTTACTCCGGCCTCGTCGGTGGAGGAGAGATTAGTTTCCTGAATTTTCTGGATATCGCGGACCGGCGCAGGTTCAGATTCGCCTCGTTGCTGCCTCGGGCCGGAGAGTTATCCGGCAGGTTGGAGAAATCGGCCGCCACGCGGGTTTTTTATTCACTCGAAGCGCCGACTTATTCGGCGGCAGGATTCCTGAGGGCGCCGTTTTATCAACTTGCGATTATGCGCGCGATACTTTTGTCGCGTCCTGAAATTCTTTATTGCGATACGCCCCGCGCCGGTTTTTTTTGCGGGTTGGCCTCCCGACTGAGCGGTATACCTATGATATTCCACGCCAGGACATCGGAGTCCGGCGGCCGGCTCGACAGAATACTCCACTTTTTTTCCCGACGCATTATATGCTCTTCATCCGCCGCCGCCGCAAGATTCAAAAGGTTTGACGGATTTGAAAGTACCGCCCCTAAAATACGCATAATCTACAACGGTGTAGACATCGACAAGTTCACCGACGCAAACGTTGAGTCGGCGGCGCGAACCAGAACCGCGTTAAATATCCCGTCCTCGGCGCCTTTGATGGGTTACTGCGGACAGTTGGTGGAGGGCAAGGGTGTCGATATTCTGCTGAAAGCGTTCTCCATTGTCAGAAATAAAATACCCTCGGCAGTTTTGGCTATAGCGGGTTCGGGCGCCGCCTCAAGCGACCTGCGCGCGCGGGCGGATAACATCGGCGGTGTCGTTTTCTGCGGTTTTTTGGATGACCCTCGCGGCTTCTACGCCGCCGTGGATGTCGTCGTCGTGCCGACTATGATGAAAGAGGGCTTTTCGCGTTCCGTCATAGAGGGGATGTCTTCCGGTAAAGCCGTGGTGGCTTCCGCTATCGGCGGCAATCCTGAGGCAATAACTCACGGCGAGACAGGACTGCTTGTTCCGCCCGGCGACGAAAATGCCCTTGCCGCCGCCCTGATTCGCCTTCTGGAAAATGATTCGGAACGTTTTATCCTGGGCAAGGCCGCCCGTTCGCGCGCCATCGCCGATTTTTCAATCTTGAAACATGCCGAAGAGATTATGAAAGTATACGCGGAGATACTCGATGAACAATGAGCCGGTTCGCTGCGCTCTGTGCGGCGGCGTCGATTTCAGAGAGGTCGTTCCCGGCGGGCGGGGAGCCCGGGTGCTCAGATGCGGGGGATGCGGACTTGTAAGAACAATTTTTCCGACGGGCAAAGCGCCGTCCGCCGGACATTACGATAAGGATTATTACGCTCCATGGCTCGGAGAGCAGAGCGCTGCCCGCGAAAAAATATGGAACAGACGACTTAAGTCGATAGAGCGTTTCGTCCCCGCCGGTCGTATTTTCGATGTCGGCTGCGGCGACGGGATGTTCCTTGAAGTGGCGGCGAAGGCGGGTTGGGAAACCGAAGGGTCGGATATATCGGAATGGGCGGCGCAATACGCGCGCGAAAACCGGCGCCTTCGCGTGCGGGCCGGAGAATTGCAAAATATGGATCTGCCGTCGGACTATTATGACGCGGTGACAATGTGGCACGTGCTTGAGCACGTCGCCTCACCTCTTGTTCTTCTTGAAAAAGTCCGCGGGATGCTTAAAACCGGCGGCCTTGCCGTAGCCGCCGTTCCGAACGCTTCGGCAATAATCTATCGCGCGGTTTACAGGATATTTAAATTCAGGAGTTCGCTTTCCGTGGTCGACAGGGAGCCGCATATTCATCATTTCGATCCATCGACTCTTCGAATGATATTCGACAAGGCCGGATTTCGCGTGACAGAAATAATTCCGGATGCGGGATACGCCGGAGCTCTCAGAAAGACGCTCGATGCGTTTCCCGTGGCGCTGGCGGCGGTTTCCGGAATAAATATCTCCACGGCAATCGAAATCAGGGCGATAAAAAAATGAGATTCAGGCGTTTTTTGCTGTCATCCTATTTGTCGCTCAGAAAATTCCTGTTGATTATTCCTGCCGCTGTCCTGCGCTTTGCGTATGCCCGCCCCGCCGACGGAAAAGCGCCTCGAAACATACTTGTGATAAGGGCCGACCGTATAGGCGATTTGGTTCTTACAATGGGCGCTTTCCGCTCGCTGAAAAAACGATTTCCCGAAGCGCGGCTTACGGTTGCGGTTTCGCCCGTGACACGGCCTCTTGCCGATTCGGAGCCCGCCGTCGATGAGACGATTGCTCTGTCCCTCGGCCGGTTTTTGCCGGCGGCGCGCTTTATAAAAAATATCCGCCGACGGAACTTTGATATCGCTGTGGACCTTACCTGCGACTGGCGGCTTGAAACCGCGATTATGACTTTGCTGTCGGGCGCGCCCGCGCGTATCGGATGGGATTCCGGCGGAGGCCGCGGATTGTTTTTTACGGATGCGGTTTACGGCGATTTTTCTTCCCTGAGCGTTCCGGCGGCCAATGACAGGGCGCTTTCGGCATTGGGCGTGTCGCCTTCGGCGGAGGAACCGCCGAAGCTCAATATAAGCAAAGACGCCGCTTATCAAGCCGCCGAGATTTTCCGTCGGAACGGTTTTGCGGATTCGGACATTAAGGCCGCCGTTCATCCCGGAGGGCATTATCCGTCGCAGAGGTGGCGCCCCGATGGATTCGCGGCGGTAATAAAATATTTGGCCTCACGCCGCGTCAAGATATGCCTCATATGCTCTTCCGATGAAAAACGGCTTGTCGACCGCATTCTTTCGCCAAACGGAGAGCGTCTGTCTTCCGACGGTATAATGGAATTATGCGGCGCGGATCTCGACGTTTTGGCCGCTGTTGTCGCCCGTTGCGACATATTTTTCGGCAACAACTCAGGGCCGCTTCACATCGCCGCCGCCCTGAACGTCCCCACGGTCTCCGTGGCCGGTCCCACGAATCCCAAGTGGTTTCCCGACGGTAACAGGCACAAGGTCTTGCGCGGCGACCTCAAATGTTCGCCGTGTTCGAGGGGCGAGTGCCGGAGCCACGAATGTATGAAGGCGGTATCCGACTCGGAAGCCGTCGCCGCGATAGCGGCAACTCTGGATAATTTGGACTTATGACCGACAAAAAACTCTCCATTCTTTCCGCAGCCGACCTTATATCGCCCGACGAGGCGGGCGGCTCGGGACGCGCCGCCTGGGAGATATCGGCGGAACTTTCGCGCATGGGGCACGCGGTTTCCGTGGTGACGCGGGGCGTTCGCGGCAAGTCGGCGCGGGAGAATATCGGTGGGATAGAGGTTTTTCGGCATTTTTCTAATCCCGCCGCGCTGATACGCCTGGCTTCTTCCGTCGGTAAAGACATCCCGGCCGATGTTATGATATTTCATCAACCGTTTACGTCCCGATGGTTTTTGCGCGTCGCGCGGCGGATTCCGGCTATTGCTTTCCACTATTCGCCCTGGCACGAAGAATACGAAATACGCTGCGATGATCTGGGCAGGGGTTTTGCCCGTCGGACGGCGGGGTCTTTCCTGAGGAAAATGACCGAGCGCGCGGTTCTGAAATCAGCATCGACGGTTTTTACGAACAGTAATTTTATGCGCGCGCGTCTCCGCCAAAATCACGGAATCGAATCCGAAGTCCTTCATCTGGGCGTAGATACGGTAAAATTTTCGCCGTCGGCCGAAGGCGACACGCGCGTCGCGGCCGTCAGAAAATCCTCGGGAGTTCCGACGGGCGGCATAATGATTTTTACTCTGCGGAATCTCGTATCGAGAATGGGCCTCGAAAACCTCATAGAGGCCTTCGCCGCGGTTGCGAAGGAATTTCCGTCGGCGCGTCTTGTAATAGGCGGCGACGGTTATCTGAAAGATAAACTTACGGCGCTTACCGCCGATAGATGTCCCGCCGGTTCGGTTACATTCGCCGGACGTATACCGGACAACGAACTCCCCGACTATTACCGCGCGTCCGATTTTTTCGTCCTGCCGACCAGAATGCTCGAAGGTTTCGGTCTGGTGACGATAGAGGCGCTCTCGTCGGGCGTTCCGGTTTTGGCCACACCCGTGGGTTCTAACGAGGAAATACTGGGGCCGCTGGGCGGCGAGTTCATATTTAAGAGCGCCGAGGCGGCTTCGATTGCCGAAGGTATGGCGCGATTTATTCAATCGGAAGATTATAAGCCGCCGTCGCTGCGGAACAAATGCAGGGAATATGCGCTGAGTAACTTTTCGTGGAGCGCGTGCGCGAAGGCGGTAGAAAAAAAATTATATGAAATCACCGGAATTAAATAATCCCGTTTGCGCGGCGTGCGGCGGAAACACCCGCCGCGCGGAGCGCCCCGACGGACTTGTCTGCGGCGATTGCGGATTATTCGCGTCTTCCTCTGCGGCTTCTTCCTCCCGTCCCGCCAAACAGCCCGCGCCTCAGTCGGAAAATAATGAGAAGGTCTATCTGCATTCAAAAAAGAATCTGTTTGCGCGCGCACTTAAAAAAATGAACGCTCTTGCGCCGTCGCGCGGACGGCTCCTCGACGTCGGATGCGGCTTCGGCTACTTCATTAAGGCCGCCGCGACCGACGGATGGACGTGCGAGGGCATCGAGATTTCGCACGCCGCAATAGAGCACGCGCGCGGCCGGCTTGACCTTAAAATATACGACAAACCGCTGACGGAACTCGGACTTCCGTCGGAAAGTTACAACGCGGTCACAATGTGGGGCGTGCTCGACGTGCTGCCCGATCCGGCCGCGGATCTCAAAGAAGTCGCGCGGATACTCCAACCGGGGGGCATTCTTTTTATAAGGGTAAATAATTTTACGTATCATCGCAACGCTTTCCGGCTCGCCTCGACGGCAATTCCGCGTTTTCTGCGCGTTTCTCCCGCGGTTATTCACAACTACGGTTTCAGCGGGGCGTCGCTTGCGGCTATTCTTTCCCGCGCCGGTTTTGAGTCGATAAAAATAGCGAACGCCCGCCCGACTTCCGGAGACCCTTACGGCACCGGCGGACGGCTCGGCGGATTGTTTGTGGGCGTGTTCAAGCAAGTTTATTACGCAATCGCGCAGGTTGTATCCGCCGTTACAGGCGGCCGAATTCTGGTTTCATCGGCCATAGAGGCGCGGGCAGTGAAGAAAAATCCGCGCGCGAAAATTCTTCACATAATAACGCGGCTCGATATGGGCGGTTCGTCCCGCGCCTTGCGCGATATCTGCGCGGGCCTCGACCCGCGAAAGTTCGAAAATGTTCTGCTCTACGGACGCACGTCCGAGGCGGATAGGAATGTGGCGGCTCCGTCGGGCGCGTGCGCCAAAATCATATATCTGCCTCAACTTATCCGCGAAATCTCCCCGCTCGACGACGCGCTTGCTTTTGCTGACCTCGTAAAAATAATTTTGCGGGAGCGTCCGCGGATAGTGCATACTCATTCTTCAAAGGCCGGTACGCTCGGCCGATTGGCGGCATTCGCGGCGAAAATCGTCTCACCCGCGCTGAAGGAGACAAAAATAGTCCATACGCCGCACGGACATATATTTTACGGATATTACGGCGGATTGAAGACGGCGTTTTTCACGGCGGCGGAACGGTTGACCGCGTTTGCGACCGATTGTCTCGCGGCTCTTACCGAGGGCGAGAAAAACGAGTCGCTTGCGCGCGGCCTCGGAAAGGCCGGACAATGGACGGTGATACCGTCGGGCGTGGAGGCAGTGGAGCCGTCGCGTTCCGCGCCTGATGTCAGGAAAGAATTGAGTGTACCCGACGGAGCCGTCGTCGTCGGGACCGTCGCGCGTTTGGAGAAAGTCAAGGGAGTGGAATATTTTGTCCGTGCCGCCGCGCGGATTGTCGGGGACAAGTCCGCCAATTCCGGCGGCATCCGCTTTCTTGTCGTCGGCGACGGTTCGCTGCGCGGGGCGCTTGAGGACATCGCCTCGGAGCTGAATGTCGCCGATAAAATTATTTTCGCGGGATACAGACAGGACGTGTCCGACCTGATAAACGTTATGGATATTTACGTCCAGCCGTCGCTCAACGAAGGCATGGGCCGCACGATAGTCGAGGCGATGTATCTGTCCAAGCCGATAGTCGCAACCAACGTGCAGGGAATTCCCGATCTTATATCCGACGGCCGCACGGGTCTGCTTGTGCCGCCGTCCGATTCGGAGGCCATCGCCGACGCGGTAGAAAAACTCGTCGGAGATCCGTCCGCGGCGGGGCGTCTGGGCAAAGCGGCTTACGCTTATGCCACGGAGGAAATCGAAGGCGGCCCGCGTTTCGGCGCTCGCAGAATGATGTATCTGCATGAGAAACTTTATGAAAAAATCATCGGAAATAATTAGCACTTACGGAATTCGCGCGCGCGCATTACTGCTTGCGGCTCTTTCTCTTTTGATTCCTTCCGTCGTTGCTGCCGCTCTCGGCGCCCGTCCTCGAACCGAAATTCGCTGCGTCATGCATCTTCACAGCAATTACACAAGAGTCGGAAACGATACCCTTGAAGAGTTGGTGATTAAAGCCCGCGCCGCGGGAATCCGGGCGATTATTCCTACCGACCACGCCGCCGCGCGATTCGACTACCGGCCTTTCCCGTTTATCGCGCTATTGTCGGTAAAAAAAGAATTTCCGTCGATAATGTATTTCTCTCCGGAAAAATATCTTACCGACATCGCGCTGCTCGAAAACAAATATCCGGACATGATAATCATTCCGGGCGCGGAGGTCGCGGCCGATTATTCGTGGTCGGGGTCGTTTCTTGCGCGCGACATGACAGTAAGGGGCTGGCACCGGCACATGCTCGTCGTGGGGATGGAAGATCCCGACGATTACAGGAACCTGCCGGCGGTCGGAATAAAACCCGGGGGTTCTTTTAATCCATTGATGCTGTGGCCGATATTTCTGATTATAGCGGGCTATGGCTCCCTCAGGTATCATCCGCGCAGCGGCCTGACCCTTTTTCTGGCCGGAGTAATTTTGATGGCCGGTAATTATCCTTTCGCGGGCCGGCATCCGTACGGCGGCGGGTCGTTAAAATATTCACCTTTGGATTCGGGAAACTTTTCGCGTCCCTATCAGATACTTGCCGACTATGTCCGCTCGCGCGAGGCGCTGTCTTTCTGGGCGCATCCGGAAGCGGCCAACCGCGAAGAATTTCCCGCGGCAATGAAAATATCCGCTGTCACGGAGCCGTATCCGGAACTTCTGCGCGCCATAAGCTCTTACACGGGCTTTGCGGTATTCGCCGAGGGATACAGAAGAGCCGGCGCTCCGGGCGGGGTCTGGGATTTTGTCCTTACGGAATACTGCGACGGGAAAAGAAAATCGCCCGTCTGGGCGGCGAGCGAATTGGATTACGGCGGAGAGCTTTTCGGAGCGCCCGTAGATATTCTTCAAAATGTAATTTGGATTGAGAGAACGTCATCCGCGCTGCCGTCGAAAAAAGACGTGCTGACGGCGCTCGAAAGGGGAACTTTCTACGCGCTTTGGAAAGGAAAAGACGGCGGGATACGCCTTAAAGATTTTTATGTGGAAGGTCTCGGCGGGGAGCGCGCGATATTCGGCGGCAAGATCAAGGCCGCCGGCGAGTTGGCCGTTTATGCGGACATCGAAACTATCGACGGTAAAACACGTCCCGCCGTCATAACGATTGTCGCCGACGGCAAAGCCGTTCAGATAATAGAAACTTCCGCGCCGTCGCGGATACGTCATAAGTTTACGCCTCCCCGACTGTCCGGCTCCGGGACAAATTCGCCGGTTCGCGGTTACGTCAGGTTGATGATAGATGCGGGATACCCGGATTATATAGCCGCCAACCCCGTATTTTACGAGCGCGGAGATACAAAATGAGAATAGCCGTCCATCAGCCGCAATATATGCCGTGGCTCGGATATTTTCATAAGATGGCGTCCTGCGACCTGTTCGTTTATCTCGACGACGTTCAGTATAAAAAACGGGAGTTTCAGAACCGCAATAAAATCCGCTCGCCCGACGGATTTATCTGGCTTACGGTCCCCGTTCTGACCCGCGGGCTTTATGAGCAAAAAATATCCGAAGTTCGCATAGAACCGGAAAGCAACTGGCGGCGGGAACATTTAAAAAGCATACGCGCAAATTACGCCCGATCCGCGCATTTCGAACGTTACGCCGAATATTGCGGAAATTTATATAATACTCAGTGGCAAAAACTCGCCGATTTGAACGTGGAGACGGCGCGGTTCATAGCCGGGGAACTCGGCGTTAAGACGCCCGTGCGTTTCTCGGGCGAGTTGGCGCTGGAAACATCCTCCACCCGCCGCATCGTCGACATTTGTCTGCGGCTGGGCGCCGACGAATATTTGTCCGGAGCCGGCGGACGGGATTATCTCGACGAAAAACTTTTCGAGGACAACGGTATACGGCTTGTATACCAGAAGTTCGAGCATCCCGTCTACAAGCAGGCATTCGACGGATTTGAGCCGTATATGTCGGCCATAGACCTGCTTTTCAACGCTGGCCCGGCGGCAGCCGCAAAACTCTTGGGCATTCAGGATAAATAATAATGTACGAAAAACACTGGGGACTTAAAGAAAAACCGTTTGAAAACACTCCCGACCCCAAGTATCTCTATTATTCATCGGAGCACGAAGAAGGGCTTAACCGGCTGCTTTACGTCGTAAAAGAGGGAAAAGGCGCCGGACTTCTTACCGGAGTTTACGGTTGCGGCAAAACCCTTCTTGCGCGCGCGCTGATGAAAGAGCTGGAAAATTCCATTTACAAAGTCGCCCTCGTCACGAATCCCCGTCTCGACGACATCGAAATGCTCAGGATGATTTCTTACTCGCTTGGTTCGGCGTCCCCGCCCGCGCGCAAAGCCGACGTGCTTATAGAACTTGAAAATATTCTTAAGAATAACGCGGCCGACGGCAAGAAAACGGTCGTTGTCGTCGACGAGGCGCATACCATCGAGGATAAAAATATATTCGAAGAGCTGCGTCTGCTGCTCAACTATCAGCGCGACGACAAGTTTCTGCTGTCGCTTCTTATCGTCGGTCAGCCGGAGCTCAGAGAAAAAATCGAAAGCAACAAACAACTCAACCAGCGCATCGCGATGAGATTTTTTCTGGAGCCGCTCTCCGTCGGAGAAGTGTCCAAATATATGGCTCACCGCCTTGAAATAGCCGAAGCCCGCGCCGGCATATTTACCGACGACGCCATAGCTCTTATCGCCGAGCGTTCCGGCGGCATTCCGCGCAGGATAAATTTACTCTGCGATTCCGCGCTTCTTACCGGCTTCGGCAAAGGGCTGCAAGAAATAGACGCGGAGACCGTCGTCGAGACGGTTCAGAGTTTGCAGGTCTGAGGATTCACTGATCACGGAGACGACCATGAAAATTCTTGCGATAGGCGCCCATCCCGACGATATCGAGTTCGGCTGCGGCGGCGCACTGGCCAAATTCGCGGACACTTTCAAGATATCCATGCTGGTGATGACGCGCGGCGACAGAGGCGGAAAGACATCGGTGAGGTGGCGCGAGCAGAAACGCTCGGCGTCCATACTGGGCGCAAAACTTTTCTGCGGCGGTTTCAAGGATACCGAAGTTCCTATGTCGCGCGGAGTTATTACACTTGTGGAAAAAATAATCAAGCGCGAAAAACCCGATATAATTTTCGTCCACCATCCGTCGGACACTCATCAGGATCACAGAAACACCGCGCAGGCGGCGATCACGGCCGCGCGCTATATCAAAAATGTGCTTTTTTACGAAGTGCCCACCACGTCGGATTTTTCTCCGGCGAACGTTTTTGTGGATATATCATCGAGCATCAAGGACAAACTGCGGCTGCTCGACGCCCATAAGTCGCAGGCGTATGCCACAAGAATAGCGTCGCTTTCCATTTTTGACGCGGCCAAAGCGACCGCGACTTTTCGCGGTTACCAGAATCGCGCGCGCTACGCCGAGGTGTTCGCGCCGCTGAGATTATCCATAGATTGCTTTGTCGCCAAATAAATCGATAAATACGCACGATGAATAAAATAAAACTCATACTGCTTTTAGTGGCCGCCGCGCTGCTGCTGCATCCGGCGGGTGGGAGATGGGCGTGGCTTCTTGGCGTCCGATGGCTTTATGTGTTCGTCGTCGCGCTTCTGACATCATATTCTCTTACGGAAATACTTGTCCCCGTAGGTCACGGACTCAAAATTCTGGATCAACCCGCCGAAAGAAAAATGCACGCGTTTCCCGTCCCGAGAATAGGCGGCTTCGCCGTTTTTGCGGCGGTTATCCTCTCTATTTTCCGCAATCTTCAGTTCTCGCCGGCGCTTACTTCGCTTATCGCCGGCTCGTCGATAATTTATGTTGTGGGACTTATAGACGATATACGTCCCCAGCGGGCGAGCGTTCGCCTTCTGGCGCAACTGGCCGCGGCGCTGGTGGTGCTTCTGGGAGGTGTGAGAATAACGTCCCTGCCCGCGGGTTTTCCCGCCAAACTTGCGATAGAATATGTCATAACGATAATCTGGCTTATAGGAATAGCCAACGCCGTCAATTTTCTCGACGGCATCAACGGCCTCGCTTCCGGAATGACCGCCCTCTGCGCCCTGCTTTTTTTTCTGGTGGCTTTTCCGACGAGACAAAGTTATCTGGCCTATACCACAATGGCTTTGGCGGGCGGCTGCATAGGTTTTATGCCGGCGAATCTGCGGGGGCGCATCTTCCTGGGCGACGCCGGCGCAACATTCATCGGGTTTCTTGCGGCCGGTATTGCCGTTATGGGTTCGTGGGCGCACAAAAATCCGCTGGTGTCCGTATCGACGCCCCTTTTGATTTTGAGCATACCCATATTCGACATGATTTATACGACCGTCTCCAGAATCAAAAACGGACGTGTCAAAAGTGTGAAGCAGTGGCTTGAGTACACCGACAAGGATCATCTGCATCATCGTCTTATAACAATGGGTTTCGGAGCCAACGGCGCTCTCGTTTTTATACTGCTGTTGAATCTGCTTATCGGATTCGGCGCCATGGTAATCCGTTTTGCCGGCCCCGTGGGCGCTCAGTTTTTGCTTGTTCAGACGGTGCTTTTGTTCGTGGTAGTGGTCATGCTTATGCTGGCCGGCAGGACAATTTCATAGATAACCGGAGAAACGAAATGTGTAACGGAGTAAAAAGAGTTTTTTTGCGCTCGGCGGTTCTGGTGGCCGCATTTGCGTCTATGAGCGCGGCTTCCGTCATAGAACCCTGGCGTAACGATATTTCACCGGCGGCCACGCCGCGATCGGAACATTCGTTCGGCGCCTCCGTGCTGCTTGCCGACGGATATATTGAAACGCCGTTTAAGATTTTTTACGGGATTTCCGACAACGCGGAGCTTGCGACGCGCTGGGGCGCCATTTTCGCCGACGGCCAGGCGGGCATATCCGACCTGAAGTTCGCGGTTAAATACAATTTGACAAAAATCGCCGGCGATGTTCCCGCCATATTTATTGAGGGCGGTGTTTCTCTGCCGACGGCCGACCACACAAGAGGCCTTGGCGCCGGCGGGGTGGGATTGTCCGCCGGATGGAACATCATAAAAGAAATGAAGCCCTTGCGCGTTTTCGCGGCGCTGGCCGGCGAATTCAACGACAACGACGTCCTTGCCGGAGCGAGGCCGCCGCGGGTATTTTCATTTAAGGCGGGCGCCCGTTACGACTACAAAAAGGACATTGTTCTGACGGGCGAGCTCAAGGGCTTCAATAATTACCGGCGGAATCCCGACGCTTTCAAACAGGAGCTTTATCTGTCGCCGGGAGTTCATTATTCCGGCAGTTTTCCGTTCTCGGCCGCCGTTCTTTTGGGCATGAGCGGCGATTCCCGGCGGTTTGCGATTTATTTGGAGAAAAATTTCTAAAGGAGCGCCTGATGAAAATATTCGTACTCGACACTAACGTCCTGATTCACGACCCCGACGCCTTTTTATCTTTCAAGAATTCCGAAGTCGTGATACCCATCACCGTCATAGAAGAACTCGACGGATTTAAGCGCGCCAACGACGAGCGCGGCAGGGCTGCCAGGGCCATCAGCAGGAATCTTAACGCGCTGCGAACCGGCGGAAAATTGTCCGAGGGGGTAAAGCTTTCAAACGGCTCCATTCTCAAGATTATTCTCGGCTCCGAGTCGGAAAAACATCTTCCTTTCGCGGCGTCTTTGGCCGACAACAGAATTTTGTCCATAGTTCTCGACGTTCAGAGCCGCAAAAAGGGCGAAAAAGTCGTATTCATAACCAAGGACATAAATCTTAGAATCAAGGCCGAGGTGCTGGGCATAGACGCGCAGGATTACGAGAAGGAAAAAGTGCGCGTGGAGGATCTTTACAACGGCTGGCAGGAAGTGGAAGTGCCCGACGCGGATATCGACGCGTTTTACGCGGGCAAAAAAGCGGCCGCTCCGTCGGATTTGCTGGCTAACGAATGCGTTATCCTCAAGGGAAAAAACTCCGGCAAAAGCGCCATCGCAAAATATAACGCCCGCCAGATGCGCCTCCAGCCGCTTTTCCATCAGAACGCCACTCCGTGGGGGCTCAAACCGCTTAACGTGCACCAGAAATTCGCGTTCGAGCTGCTTCTGTGCAACGAAATAAATCTGGTTACGCTGATAGGCGTTCCCGGCGCGGGGAAGACACTGATTGCTCTGGCCTGCGGAATGCAGAAGGTGCTCGAAGAAAAAAACTATACGAAACTTTTTATCGCGCGTCCCGTCGTTCCCATGGGCAGGGACATAGGTTATCTGCCCGGAACCAAAGAAGAAAAACTGACCTCGTGGATGGGAGCCGTTTACGACAACTTTGAGTTTTTGCTTGAAAAAAAGAATCCGGGCGCGGACATCAGTTCCAAAGTGTCGTATCTTTTCGACACGGGCGCGCTTGAAATCGAGGCGCTTACATATATAAGAGGCCGCTCGCTGCCGAATCAGTATATCGTCATAGACGACGCGCAAAATCTGACTCCCCACGAAGTCAAGACCATAATTTCCCGCGCCGGCGCGGGAACGAAAATAATACTCACCGGCGACCCGCACCAGATAGACAACCCGTATCTCGACGCTTCGTCTAACGGATTGACGAATCTCGTGGAAAGATTCAAGGGACAGGAAATGTACGGGCACATCACTTTCAACAAATCGGAAAGAAGCGCGTTGGCTGCGCTGGCCTCCGACCTGCTTTGAGGACAGGATTAAAAGGCAGGGTTAAGGATTAAGCAGTAAGTTTGTAGCGGGCGAATTGCTATTCGCCGAATTTGTGGGATAGCAATCCCACCGCTACCGGTGATGCTGAATTATTATGGAACGACTTTTCGCGGATCTTCACTTGCATACGGCCTACTCCGACGGAACTTTTAGTCCGGTGGAATTGGTGCGCTATGCTCAGAAGGCCGGTTTATCGGCGATAAGCATTACCGATCACGATATAACGGATGGCATAACCGAGGGCTTAAAAGAGGGAGCCAAGCGCGGCGTGGAGGTGATTCCCGGCATAGAACTTTCGGCAGAACTCAAGACGTCGGGCGAGCACGAGATGCATATACTCGGATACTATCTTAACTGGGAAAGCGTGAAATTCCAGGAAGAACTTAAACTTTTCCGTCAAGCGCGAGAAAGACGCGCGTTTCATATCCTCGACAAACTTGCCCAGATAGGCATTAAGCTCAACGAAGAGAGGCTTTTCAAAATCGCGGGCATAGGAAGCATAGGCCGCCTGCACTTCGCGAAGGCCATGCTGGAAGAAAAAATCGTCTCGCACACTCAGGAGGCCTTTGAAAAATATCTCGGCGAAGGACGTCCCGCGTACGTGCCCAAACTTCGTCTTCAGCCGGAGGACGCCATAAGGATGATTCATCGCGTGGGGGGACTTCCCGTGCTGGCGCATCCGTTCTACGGCGGAATAAACAAGGCGACCGTAAAATCGCTCGTCAACAAAGGGCTTATGGGCATAGAAGTATGGCACATAAAACATCCGCCGGAGGCCGCCGCGAATTTCAAGAAGTGGGCGGAAGACCTCGGCATATTTATGACGGGCGGAACAGATTGTCACGGCAAACTTATGGAGGAAACCGTGCCGCTTCTGGGCCGTCTGAAAATAGATTATAAATATGTGGTCGACATGAAGCTGGCCAAGGCGCGTCTCGATAAAAACCGCGCCAGAATAATGGAATGACACCGCGGCCGCACTTGACAGCCGCTTGTATTTTTTGATATAGTCCCGCCCGCAGTAAAAATCCGCGCGAAGGAAGTCCGGTAAAATCCCGGCGCTGCCCCGCAACGGTAAATCCAGCATGTCTGGATGAGCCCGGTCTATCGCGCGTTCACGGCGAACGTCGTTTCCGACGAGGATTCAGACGAGCGCCGCGACTTCGAGGGAAGAAAACCGCGATAACCTCGCTTTCTCTTCTTGAAGGCGGGGTTTTTTATTTTGGGCATCGAGGTATTTGAAACCGTTGAAAAATCCTTGTCATGTCATTCCCGCGAAAGCGGGAATCCAGATTTTCCGTCGTAGTATGGATTCGTCCCCGAATGTCTTTATCGGGGATAATACGGAAAAAAGGGGGTGTTTTTCAATCGGCTCAAGTTATGAAAAGCATATTTCTGAAATTATCGCTGTTGACGGTTTTCTTGGCTTCCGCGGCCTTCGCTGTCCGCGCGGAGACGCCGGCCCCGCGCATAATTTCTCTGGCGCCCTCTTTGACGGAGATACTTTTTGAACTGGGGCTTTCCGAGACCGTGGTCGGAGTGACATCTTACTGCGACTGGCCGCCCGAGGCGGCGCGGAAAGAGAAAGTGGGCGATTATCTTACTCCGGCCATAGAAAAAATCGTCTCGCTTAAACCCGCGATGGTGTTCTCTCTGTCCGACGGAAAGACCGCGCGCATATTGCGGAATATGGGGATAAAGGTTTATGTTTCCGATCCGCAGGATTTTTCGTCGCTGAAACAAACGGTAACGGATATCGGACGCATTACGGGTAAACCCGCCGCTGCCTCTGGGCTTGTCGCCGAACTGGATTCGGTTGTTCGCGGCGAAAAAAAACGCGCAGCCGCGCGGCCTGTCTCGGAGAAGCCGCGCTTGTACATAGAGACGAACTATCCGCCGCCGTGGAGCTGTTCCGACAAGAGCTTTCTGGGCGAAGCGGCCGGATTCATCGGATGCCGGAACATATTCTCCGTCGCGCGAAAAGGTTTTTTTCCGGTGTCTTCCGAGACGATAATAAGAGAAAATCCCGATGTCATTCTGGTTTTAAGCGGCGATGAAAACATCGCCTCGCGGACGGGTTTTGCCGGAATAAAAGCCATCAAAAATTCGAACGTCATAATCTGGTCCGATCGCGGCGCGCTGGTCAGAGCGTCGCCGAGGATGATACGCAATTTGCCCGCGTTGCGCAAAAGGATATTCACAGATGAAGAATAAGAATGCGGCGCTGATGGTCGTTGCGCTTGCCGCTGTCGCGGCCGCGTCGCTGTTTGTCGGAAGCGCCGGCGGATTCGACCCCGAAATTGTTTTGCGGCTGCGTTTGCCCAGAGTGATTCTGGGAGTGCTTGTCGGCGGCGCTCTGGCGTCGTCGGGCGCGGTGTATCAGAATATACTCAGAAATCCTCTGGCCGACCCTTACATACTCGGATCGGCTTCGGGCGCGGCTCTCGGCGTGGCTATGGCGGAGGCCTTCGGCGCGAGATATATGGCGCCGCTTTTTTCGTTCGTTTTCTCCTTCGCCGCGACGGCCTTCGTGTTTGCGGCCGCGAACGGTTTCGGGCGCGGCGTGTCGGCGTCGCCGTCGTCGGGTCGGCTGATTCTGGTGGGCGTCGCGGTTAACGTGTTTATCTCCGGCGCGATAATACTTTTTTACTATGTTTCGGCCAGAGACGCCCACACCCTCGTAATGTTTTTGTTCGGCAATCTGCAGGAAAATAATCCGCGGCTCATAGCCGTGGCCGCGCTGGCGTCGGCGCCCTGCATCTGGCTGCTTGTAAAGTCCGCGCCGTCTCTGGACACGTTCGCGCTGGGAGAAGAAAAATCCGCCACAATCGGAACGAATGTCGCAGGACGTCGCCTTGCGGCGGCGGCGCTTGTGTCCGTGCTGACGGGCGTCAGCGTTTCATTGGCGGGAGTGATCGGTTTCGTGGGACTTGTGGCGCCGCACGCGGCCCGTATTTTTGTGGGGCCGTCATTGAAAAAACTGATACCGTCGGCTTTTGTCGTCGGAGCGATATATCTGGTTATCTCCGACGCGGCGGCGCGCTCGCTGTTTGCGCCCGTGGAGCTTCCCGTCGGCGTGGTAAGCGCGATATTGGGCGCGCCGTATTTCATATACATACTGTCGCGCGGAGAATGATAATGAACAGGCCGGCAATGGAACTTTTCGACGTGCGTCGCAGCTTCGGCGCAAAAGAAGTGTTGCGCGGCGTTACGCTTGAAGTTCCCCGAGGCGAGTTTCTCGGGATAATAGGCCCCAACGGCGCGGGCAAAACCACTCTGATAAAGTGCGTGCTGGGTTTATGCGATTACGAGGGGGAAATAAATATCGGCGGTGAATCCGTCCGCGGGTTATCCCGCCGCAAAATGGCTCGAAGAACGGCATATCTTCCGTCGGAAATAAACGCTATTTACGACTACACAGTTACGGAAATACTCAGGATGAGCAGATATTCTCTGGGTAATTTTTGGGGCGATGCGGACGTCCATGGCGACGCCGCCTGCCGCGAATATGCGCGCCTGGCCGCGATAGAACATCTGCTGGACAGAAAAATAAATTCGCTTTCCAGCGGCGAAAAGCAAATGGTTTATCTGGCGCAGGCCCTCGCGCAGGAATCGGAGGCGCTTGTGCTCGACGAGCCGACGTCTCATCTGGATTTGAATCACGCATCGATGTTTTTCGATTTGCTCGCGCGTCTCAACCGCGAGCGCGGCCTTACCATAATGTTCGTTAATCACGATATAAATCTCTCGGCGCAGTACGCCTCGCGGATTGCGTTGATGAAAGACGGGATTCTGTTTTGCGCGGGCATTCCGGACGATGTAATAACCGAAAAAAACATAAGGGCGGTTTACGGAATTGAGAATTTTTCCGTGCTGCAAAGCGCGGAAGGCCGCCCGCTTGTTTACATACGAAGTAAGATTCGGTGAAATAATAAGGAAGTGGATAGTGAAGTAAAAAGAAGTGAATAGTGATTAGTGGACAGAAAAAAATACTATTCACCATCCACTATTCACTAATCACTTTCTTTACAAAGGAGGCAGTATGTTTAAGAAATCAATCGTTTGTCTTGTTTCAACGGTTCTCTGCGCGGTGCTCGCGCTACCGGTCTTGCTTTCGGCTCAGATCGCAGATGTGAATTATGCCGGCGGAGGAGACGCGTATCTTGCGATTGAGCGTACCAACGTTACGTCGCGCAAGGGTTTACCGTCGGATTCTTTCCGCTCGGCCGGTAACGTCACCGTCATAGAAAAAGCCGACATAGAGAAACTCGGCGCCTCAACTCTCACGGATGTTTTGCGGCTCCAGCAGGGGATAATAGTAAGGGATTTTACCGGAAGCGGCAAAACCGTCGGCATTGATTTGAGGGGATTCGGCGAAACGGGAGCATCCAATGTTCTGGTGCTCGTCAACGGCCGCCGCACGAACAACATAGATATGTCGAATGTGGACTGGGCGCAAATTCCTCTGTCCGCCGTCGAAAGAATAGAGATAATCCGCGGACCCTCGGCGGTGCTTTACGGCGACAACGCGACGGGCGGTGTCATAAACATCATCACCGCATTTTCGCCCGAAGATAAGACGAGCATCTCGGCGGAAAGCGGCTCTTTCGGGCGCGGCGCGGCGCGTCTGGATTTTTCGGGGCGCAGGGGTGAAACGTCGTTCAGAGTGTCAGCCGGCAGGGAATCCGTCGGAGGTTACAGGGAAAACTCCGGCATCGGAAGCTCGGACATTAACGCGTTCATCGCGCGCAAAATCGCCAAGACGAAGTTGTCGATAGATTTCGGTTTTCACGGCGACAGGTACGGAATGCCCGGCGCTTTAAGCGAGGCGGACTGGGACAAGGGAAATCTTACGAAGGCGGCCTCGACGAGAAACGAGGCGGGAACGAATGATTCCTACGCGCAGATTTCTTTGGGAGCGACAGTAACTCCGCGATTCGACAACGAAGTCATCCTGTCGTTCAGGAGCCGCACAGCGGCATCGTACTGGAGAGATTACTACGACCCTATATGGTTTCCGAATCCCGGCGAACAGCGCAAGACCGAAACTTTCGGAGCGCTCAATAAGGCGTTATTCGCGGATGCGCCCGTCGGCAGCGTCACTTGCGGTGTGGAGGCGTATTTCGCGGGTCAGACGGTTGTTGACCTCGATGTAAACGACGTGCCTGTGCCCGGCTCGACGGCTCTCAGGAAAAACACACTGTCCGTTTATGCCGAGGACGAAATAAAACTTCTGGGCGATGATCTCAGAATTATCGGCGGCGCAAGATACGAAATGGCCGCGTTTTCCTTTGAGACGGCCGGTTCGGACGAAATGAAAATATCTTCGCCTGTGGCGGCATATTCTCTCGGAGCGAATTATCTTGTCGACGAGAAAACTTCGGTCTACGCCAAATGGGCGACGGCGTTCCGCGCCCCGACCGTGGACGAATACTACAGCGTATGGGGCGGTCTCAACGCATCGCTGGTCAATCAGGCGACCAAATCCGTCGAGCTGGGAGTAAAAAAGATTTTCGGACGGACGGTGTCGGGAAATCTTTCCGTTTTTCAAACGGATACCGAGAATGAAATATATTTCAATCCCTTCGACCCTGTTACATTTACAGGCGGAGCCAACGAAAACTATCCGGCAACGCGCCGCACAGGCGCCGAACTGGGCGCAGTGTATTCGCCGTCGAAAATATACTCGCTGAAAGCGAATTACACCTACACCGACGCGAAAATCACCGGCGGAGATTACAAGGATTCCGTTGTGCCCGCAGTTCCGGCGCATTCCGCATCTTTGATAAACACTCTGACATCGGGAAGATACGTCGTGAGTATGTCGGGTAATTACGTCGGTGAAAGATATTTCATCAGCGACCAGAAAAACGTTTCCCCGCAACTGCCGGCCCACGTTCGCGCCGACGTCAAGGCGTCTTACTCTCTTGACGGCGTAAAGATATTCGCAGGCGTCAATAATATTCTTGACGCGAAATATTCCGAGTACGGAGTGTCCAACATTGCCGGCACGGCGAGAAATTACTATCCTTCGCCCGCCAGAAACTTCTTCGGCGGAATAGAGGTGGTATTTTAAGTTTCATATATCAGTGATTTTGTAGCGGGCGCATTGCTATGCGCCACTATTGCGGGATAGCAATCCCACCGCTACATAGCGGTAAAAAAATCCCCCTGTATCCCCCTTTATAAAGGGGGAATGAACAACAGGTATAAAAACATCACCTTTTGGAGGAGAGGGTTGAGAGGGAAATCTGATTCCTTCTTTGAAAAAGGGAGCTGAGAGAAAAATCGGCTTCCCCCTTAGAAAAGGGGGCAAGGGGGTTGTGTTTTTCTCGGCGATTTTACAACCCCCGTACCCCCTCCGATGCCTTCGGATACGGAGTCTGCGACTTTGTTAAGGGGGAATTAACTATTGTCCGACGACCCCGCCGTAGTCTGGCGGGGCGGCGGAGTTTGAAACCGCCTCAAAAATCCTGACTCATAGGCAGCGGGGTTTGGGGAAATAGACAAGAAAAAGAAACAAGAAAAGAAAGTTTGTGGTTTTGAGGAAAACAGACAAAAAAAATACGTTTGTGTCAGAGAGGTATCATTATGCACAAAGAAATTCCCAAAGAAGAATTTTACCGCCTCATCAACCACGGCCCCTGCGTCATAATATCGTCGGGCGATGACAAAAAAGCCAATATCGCTCCGGTGGCCTGGAAAATGCCGCTTAACGACGACCCGCCTCTTGTCGCCGTGGCCTTGTCCGAAGACGGATATACCGCCGAATTAATTTCGGCGACCGGAACATTTGTCGTCAACGTTCCGGATTCGGATTTGCTTGCCTCTCTTCTGGGCGCGGGCAAGGTGTCGGGCCGCGATACCGATAAAATAAAGCGGTTCGGCGCGCGAATGGCCAATGGGGAAAAAATAAAAACGCCCCATCTCGCCGACGCCGTCGGATGGATTGAGTGCGAGACACGCGACAAAAGGATTTACGAAGGAGTGGCGCTTTTTACGGCGAAGGTCTTATACGCCGCCGTCGACGACGGGGCATACGACGGCTATCTGGATCCCTCGAAGCGTCCGACGGTTCACCACTTGGGCGGCGGATGGTTCGCGCAGGCGACAAAAAGAATAAAGCTTTAAGCGCCGCGTTTTTTGCGGATAGACAGGACGGATATCGCCGCGATGTATCCCAGCAGCGAACCGGCTGCGACATCGGTGGGGAAGTGGACTCCGGTGTAGACGCGCGAAACGGCTATGAGCGCGGCGACGCAGTAGAAAAGCGGGCGAAATCTGCCGATTTTTGCCGACAGATACGTCGCCGCGGCGAAGGCCGTCGCCGAATGTCCCGACGGAAACGAGCGCCAGTGAAGGTCGGCGCCAAGGACGTTGCGCAGCTGCGGAAGATTGCTTATGCCGCCCAGCGGACGCGGACGGTTGAAGAAAAATTTTATCACTTGCGCGACGGCTCCCGCCGCGATGACCGCCGCCATCGCCCAGAAAAAATCCTTCCAAAAATTCCTGCCGGCGGTCTCGCGGTTCAGATATAACGCCAGCGCGATAAGGCCGGCCGCCGCAAAGCCGTTGCCCAGATGAGTTATCACGGTCATCACGACGTCGGCGGCATCGGAACCCATCCGGACGTTCAGAAAAACCGTGACGGCGTCGTCGAAACGCTGTATCGCGCCGAAAATATTCATCGCTAAACCTCAGTCGTACCTGCCCAGCATATAATTAATCCTGATTCTTACGAGTTCGACAAGCATTTTGACGGAATCCCTCACGGCGCTCACCCGCGTGTTGGGATTGTTTATCCATCTTACCGGGACCTCGACTACGCCGAAGCCCTTTTTCTGCGCCAGAAATATTATTTCCGCGTCGAAGGCGAAACCGTCGATGCGAGAGAGCGCGAAAAGTTTTTTGGCGGCATTTTTGCGAAAAAGTTTGAAGCCGCACTGAGAGTCCTTTATCCTTCCGAACGTCAGCGTTCTGGCTATTTTATTAAAGACCTTTCCCATCATCTCTCTGTAAAAGGGCTGATGCAGCGCCACGTCGGCTCCCGTCGCGGCGCGCGAACCGGCGGCCATATCGGCGTCCGCGCCGTCGAGCGATGATTTAAGTTTGGATAATTCCTCTATGGGAGTGGAAAGGTCGGCGTCGGAAAAAAGTATAAACTCCATCCGCGCTTCCTCGACTCCGCGCTTTACGGAAAAGCCCTTGCCTCGGTTTACGTCACTTCTTATGAGACGCACTTTCCCGCGCGCGGCGAAACTTTCGGCCACGGCGGCGGTGCCGTCGGCGGAGCCGTCGTCCACAACCAGAATTTCAAAGTCGCCGCCGTCGGCGGCAAGATAGGCGAGCATCCGCTCTATCGTCGGTCCGAGACGTTTTTCTTCGTTAAACGCGGGTATTATTACGGAGATGTTCATATATTTGAAGCCGTCGAAAAAGTACCCAAAATGTCACCCTGAACCATTCGCTTTTGTCACCCTGAGTGAAACGAAGGGTCTCGCTTTGGCTCAGGATAAACTCCGTGAAGGGTCTCCACCCGAAGGGTGGTCGTCGGAAAACGAGATTCTTCGCGGAGTTTATCCTGAGGCATTATGAGCGAGGTTTTCTAACGGTCTCATATTTAGCGCGACAGCGCGTATCCGCCGGCTTCGCGTACCAATACAAAACCCGCCCCGCGCAGGTCGCGGTCAAATTCTGATTTTTTGGATATTACCATAACACCCTGAATATTTTTGGTTGACAGGCGCACCGGCGCGGCAGTTTTTTTTAACGCTGCGAGTTCCGGCAGTTCGCCGTGTCCCAGATATACGATTTCACGTTCCGCATAAAGAGTTATCGACGGGGACATAACCATTCCGTAGGCGACGATTTTAGCGTCCGGTTTTTCGGCGGCGGCTTCAAGCGTAAGTTCCTTAAGCGGTTTTTGAGCGGTAATCCACACTTTTTGGGCGACGAGGGGCAGCGCGATATTTGCGGCGGCCACGGAAAATACCGCCAATCCCGCGATAGCGAGCCGCGGCGCTTTTTGGCGCAAAAAGGGAACAAACGTCATCCAGAGCGCGCAGGCAAAAATCGAGGCGGCCAGCGCCGCCGGAGCCAATCCGAGCCGCGCGCCGTGCTCAAGATACGGCGCCGCGTCGGCAAGACGAGCCGCGTTGGCGTTAAGATAATTCTCGGCGAAAAGAAACGCTCCGCCTGTGACCGCTCCGACGACAGCGGCCACAAAAACCGAAAGAATCGGCAGCAAATTATTTTCACGCGATTGGCGCCGGACGAACCCGTCGAGCCAGTAACCCAGAAGCACCGCCAGGGGCGGAAACATCGGCGCGGCGTAGTTGGGAAGTTTTGTTTTCGAGAGGGAAAAAACCGCAAAAGGCACGGCCGCCGCTATAACGCAGCCCGCAAGCGCGCGGTGTTTGCGCCATCCGAGCAGCGCCTGCGGCAAAAAAGCGCTCCACGGGAAAAGCCAGAACATAGCCACGGGCAGATAGTAAAATACGCCGCCGGAATGTCCCTCAAAGGCCTTGCCGCCGAATCTTTTGAGATTATGCACCAGAAAGAAATCGCGGAAGAACTCGCCGCCCGTTCTTAACGCCGCGGCGATGTGCCAGGGCGCCGCTATCGCCAGAAACACGGCGATGCCCGCGGGCTCGACGAAAATTCCGATCGCCTTAAAAATATTTTTTCCGGACAGAAGAGCGTAGAAAAACGCCGAAACTCCCGCCAGCGCCGGTCCGGCGGGGCCTTTGGCCAGCATTGAGAAAGCCGCCGCCGCGTAAAACATCATCGAGTATTTTCTTTGTCCCGTGTCGATATAAAGGACGGCCGCGAAAAACGCCGCCGACGTAAACAGCGCGAAAAGCCCGTCGGTAAGAATGGCGCGCGACATTATGCCGGTGCCCAGCGACGTCACAAAGACCAGCGCCGAGAGACGCGCGGCCCCCTCTGAGAAATAATACAAAGCGAACAGATATATCAATAGTGTCGCGCCCGCCGCCGATGCCGCGGCAACCGACCGTCCGGCGCGGGATATACTATTAAAAGGAAAAGCTTTGTAAGCGGCGGCGGTCAGCCAGTAAAGAAGCGGCGGTTTTTCGTAGAATTTTTTGGAATTGAACGATGGAGCCACCCAGTCGCCCGATTTTATCATTTCGGCGGTCGTGGCGGAGTAGATTGCTTCGTCGTAGTCGAACGCCTCAAATCCGGCCGTCCCCGCGAAGAACATCGCGAAAGAAGCCAGAAGCAGCAGGATCGCTTCGTATTTTATTTTGACTTTCATAAAAAATCCGCGCTTGTTTTTACGCGGGGAATCCGCAGCAGTATATCAAAATTTTGTAGAATATCGGTTCCGCATCGGTACGCGTTCGACGACAAACGGACGGCGGGCAAGCGAGGCGTTAATGAAAAATTATGAATTGCTCAAGTCGATAATCCGCCGCAGAAGCCGTCCGACGGGAAAGGCCGCCGTGGCTTATTCCGGCGGAGCCGATTCCGCGCTGCTTCTTGCGGCCGCGGCCGACGCGCTTTCGCCGTCGAAGGTTATCGCGGTTATAGGGGATTCCGAGACGTATCCCGCGGCCGAAAAGCGCAAGGCCGTCGCGCTGGCAAAGAAAATCGGCTCGAAGGTCGTCGTCGT
Organism: Elusimicrobia bacterium HGW-Elusimicrobia-1; assembly: GCA_002841695.1. Lineage (NCBI taxonomy): Bacteria > Pseudomonadati > Elusimicrobiota > Elusimicrobia bacterium HGW-Elusimicrobia-1. The sequence continues at coordinate 66,033 of PHAN01000002.1, forward strand.
AAAAACCCGCGAAATAGATTCGCCTTCTTTTTCCGGCAACCCGCCCGACAGATGTTTCCACTGCAAAAACGAACTCTTCCGCCGCGTCACCGCGACGTCCCGCCGCTTCGGCGCCGCGGTCGTTTTTCACGGCGCCACGCTGTCGGACGACGGCGATTTCCGCCCCGGCGCGAAAGCCGCCGCCGCATGGAAAGTCGCCGCGCCGCTGCGCGAAGCGGGTTTCACCAAGGCCGACGTGCGCCTCGTTAGCCGCGCGCTGGGACTGTCCACCGCGTCGAAACCGTCGCAGGCGTGTCTGGCGTCGCGGCTGCCCTACGGAGAAACCATCACGCCGGAAAAACTCTCTCTCGTCGAAAAATCCGAGGCGTTTTTGCAAAAACTGGGTTTCAGGGAAGTGCGCGTGCGCTTTCATCCGTCGGGCGCCATGGGAGGGCGCGTGGCGCGCATCGAACTCGGAAGCGGCGAACTTTCGCGCGCGCTGCGCAAGCGCAAGGACATAACGCGCCGACTCAAAAAACTCGGTTTTACATACGTTTCTCTTGACCTCGACGGTTTTCAAACCGGAAGCCAGAATTTAATTTTCCGTCGGAGACCTTGACAACGTTTTAAGAAAATTATATAAGTTATAGCCGTTTTTTAACGGATAGCGCGATTGCCCGCCGATGCGGCAAAATTCCGCATCCGAATGTAAAAAATGAAATCATTAGGCAAACATCTTATCGTCGAACTTTACGACTGCGATTGTAAACTGCTCAATGACGTCCGTTCCGTGGAGCAGATAATGGTCGACGCGGCCAAAAAAGCCAAGGCGCATATCGTCGACGTGATTTTTCACTCTTACAATCCGCAGGGCGTATCGGGCGTGGTGGTTATAGCCGAATCGCATCTGGCCATTCACACCTGGCCGGAGTACGGCTACGCTTCCGTCGACGTATATACCTGCGGCGAAGAGATTGACCCGTGGGTGGCTTGCGAGCATATCGAGTCAAAACTCAAAGCCCGCAATTCCACGGCGCTGGAGATGAAAAGAGGGGTGCTCAGAAACAAGGGCGTGATAAAACATAAGAATTCCTGACGGAGCGAGCGCGATGAATCACCCCAAAAATGGCACCTGGCTTACCGAATATTTCACACCCGAAGAAAAACACTCCCACCTGCTTAAACAATATATCGTAAGAAAAAAGACAAAATTCCAAAACGTTATCCTTGCGGATTCCGCGTCGTTCAAGAGATGTCTCGTGCTCGACGGTGAGATGCAGTCCGCCGAATATGACGAGCGCATTTACCACGAGTCGCTTGTGCATCCCGCAATGATGTCCTGCCCGGCTCCGCGAAAAATTCTTATTATGGGCGGAGGGGAAGGCGCCACCGCAAGGGAGCTTTTGCGGTATAAATCGGTCGAAAAAATCGTAATGGTGGATATAGACGGCGAAGTGGTGGAATTCTGCAAGAAATATCTGGGAAAATGGCATTGCGGAGCGTTTTCCGATAAGCGCGTGGAGCTTGTAATCGACGACGCCAAAAAATACGTCGAGACGACGGAGGAAAAATTCGATATTATCATATCCGACCTGCCCACGCCCATAGAGGGGGGGCCGGCTTACGCGCTGTACACGTCGGAATTCTACCGGACACTCAAGAAAAAACTTGCGCGCGGCGGCATCTTAGCCGTGCAGGCCGGTTCGGGGAATCTGCTGCAGTTTAATTTCCACAAAATGCTGTTCGCAACCCTGCGCAGCGTTTTTAACGACGCCAGAGCATATTATTCCTATGTCCCGAGTTTCGACGTGCCGTGGGCGTTTATTGTGGCGTCGGACTCAAAGCGCCGCGTCTCGGCCTCAGCCGTGGACGCCAAAATTAAAAAACTCGATTCCCGAAAAGCCGGACGACTCAAGTTTTACGACGGACTTACGCACGAAGGACTTTTTGCGATACCCAAGTTTTACAGGGACATACTTTCATCGGAAAAAAGAATTATTTCCTCTCACAGACCCGTTTTTTTCTTTAAATAGAAAACCAACGGGCGGTCGGACAGCCCGTCCCTGAGCGATGAACCAGAACCGCACGCCACTATTCGATGTCCTTTATAACCGCTCCCTCCGAAAAGTCGTTTCTTTTCACACTCCGGGCCACAAAAACGGCGAAAGCATAGAAAAACGCCTGAAATCTTTCACGGGGCGGAACGTCTATTACTTCGATGTTACGGTCTTCCCCGAGGTGGATTCTCTGCACGACCCTACGGGGCCCATCAAAAAAGCGCAGGAACTCGCCGCCTCCGCATACGGCGTAGACCATTCGCTGTTTATGGTAAACGGGTCGTCCGGCGGGAACATCGCCATGTTTCTGGCCACGATGCGCGCCGGCGAGTCCGTCATAGTTTCGCGCAACGCGCATAAATCCGTTCTGGCCGGGGTCATACTTTCCGGCGTTTGGCCCATCTGGATTCAACCCGAAATCGACGAGCAGAACAAAATAATCAACAATTCTTCGGCTCGCCAGATAGAGGACGCCCTCGATAAATTTCCGGAAGCCAGGGCGGTGTTCATTACCTCGCCCACGTACAACGGTGTCGTCGCCGACCTCTTCAAAATAGCCGAAATCTGCCACCGTCGGGGAAAACTTCTTTTGGTCGACGAGGCGCACGGCGCGCATCTTAAATTTCATAAAGATCTGCCCGTCAGCGCCGTGGAGACCGGAGCCGATATGTGCGTGCAGTCGACGCATAAGATGCTTTCGGCGATGTCGCAGGGGTCTATGCTGCATGTAAATTCCGACATGGTCGATATAAACGCCGTCAGACAGGTTGTTTCTCTGAATCAGACGACGTCTCCGAATTATCTTACGCTGGCCTCTTTGGATATGGCCCGCTGGCAGGCGGTTCACAAGGGCGAAAAGATGCTCGACAGGGTGATAAAAACCGCGCAGCGCGCCCGCCGGAGAATAAACGCGCTGGAGCATTTTTCCTGCTTCACGCGCGAGGACATAAAAAAGAATAACGGCCGCGATTTGGATGTGACGAAACTGACCATCAACGTTACGCGCGCGGGAATGAGCGGTTATGATGTGGAAGATATACTCGCCAAAGAGTATAATATCCAGGTCGATTGCGCCGACACTTTCAATCTTATAGCCATAATGGGCATCGGCTCGACGCCGCGCGACACCGAAGCGCTTGTTTCGGCGCTGGCCGACATAGAAAAAAAGATTGCCGCCTCCGTCGTGGGGCCGGCGCCGGACATGACCGACCTCCCGCCGCTGACGACGGAAATGGTTATGGCTCCGCGCGAGGTATTTTTCAGCAAAAAGATAAAAAGGATACCGCTGTCGCGCGCGGCCGGACACATATCGGCGCAGACGCTGACGCCTTATCCGCCGGGGATTCCGGTATTGATACCGGGCGAGCGCATAACTTCGCAAGTCGTGGATTACGTTCAGGAATTGGCCCGCAAAAAAATCCGCGTGAGCGGTCAGGAGACGGAGTCGCTTAAAACCATAAAAGTAGTGATGTAATACATACATAAAGGAGAATGTTATGAATAAAAAAGAACTCGCCAATTACCGCAGAATGCTCGACGACAAGAGAAAAGAGTTGGCCACGCTGATGAAAAAAAAGGAAGTCGACTTGAGCGAAAATGAAATCAGCGAGGACGATAAGGTCGAGTCGTCCATCGAAAAAAATCTGATATTCAGCATAACTTCCAATGAAGAGAAAATCATAGAAGAAATAGACCACGCATTAAAGAGGATAGAAAAAGGATCTTACGGAAACTGCGCGCTTTGCGATAAAAAAATAGCCGACAAGCGCCTCCGCTCGCTTCCGTGGGTGCGCTATTGCATAACCTGCCAGAAAAATTCGGAAGTCAAGAAGTGACAACGGAATAATCCCGCAACCGGAACACTCTAAGTTGGTGTAGGGCAGAACCGATTTAAGGAGTGTTCCCATGAAATCCCCCGAGTGTCGTTTCGACGAGCGTTTGATAAGCGCCTGCGTCGATTCCGAAACCACCCCCGAAGAAACCCGCATAGTAAAAGAACACGTGCGCGAATGCGACTCGTGCAGGGCGGCTTTCTTCGCCTACGCTTCGACCAGGTCGACCCTGCTTTCGACAAGTATATCTCCCGCCGCCGCTCTCGCGCCCGCCACTCTGGGTCTTAAAATCAGGCGCAAAATCGCCGCATCAAAGCAGTCCGTCGTATTCGATATATTCGAGCGGCATTTCTACAAACTCTCCCTTTCCGCCGGAATGCTTCTGTATTTGAGCGCCGACAATTTCAGCCCCGAAATCACGATGCTTTTCTTGCTGTACTTCGGATTCCACCTCTATGTCTATTCCGACAAGTTCGACTACAGAAGGCACATACTCGATGTCTGAGAAAAAGACGCGCATTACGGCTTTTTTATCGGGCGAAAATGCTCAGTCCACCGTCGAGTACGTTATGATAGCCGCCATAATGGCGATATTCGGCCTGGGCGCGGTAAAACTTTTCGGTTCGGCGCTGGGGTCCTCGTTTAGAAAGACAAAAAGCATAAGAACGGGAATGCCCGGCATGATGCCCTGAGGTTTTCTATGAAACTTATTTTGGCAATGATAAAACAAAAAATCATCAAGTCACAGTCGGGACAAGGCGTCGTGGAGACGCTATTAGTGACCGTCTTGTTTTTGACGGCGATTATCTTTACTATGGTCCAATTTACGATGATAACGCTCGGCTGGATGCGTGCCAATGACGCCGCGCAGGCCGGAGTAAGGGCCGCCATAGTCACCAAAGGAAACAGTTCTGCCGGCGCCGAGGGAGAGGATCCGGAACAGAATGCCCAAACGGCTATCACCTATGTGCTGGGAATCGGCTTGCCCGCCAAAGCGACTATATGGAACAAAAACCCTTTGGGTAAAGCAGGCGCCGACCACAGCGGTAATCCAAAGCAAATGTTTTCCGCGCACGCGTATTACACACAGTCGGTAATGTTCTCTTCGATTTTGCAGCCCATACTGGGGGACAATGACCCTTTTATCCAATCAGAAGGAATGGCGGGCAGTTTTTATGGCGGCGGATACGGAACACTCGATGTTTCCCGCAAGTATGGCGTAACGGGCGCGGCGCATTGCAGAATGATGAAATCCCCTGATTGGAAGTTTTACGAGACCGCCTATCCGGGGGCAAAGAAGTTTAATGAATAATATAAATGCTTCGCGATGCGAAAGTATATGACGACCAAAAAATTATCGCCCACTAACCGCTCGACACTAACCACCCGCCACTCCCAAAGCGGCCAGGCAATGCCCTATTTCTTTATGATGATGATAGTTCTGGTTTTGTGCTGGGCAATGCTGATTAACGTCTCCAAGATGATAAAAGACAGAATGATGCTTCAAAACGCCGCCGACAACGCCGTTATGGCGGCGGCCATTAATCAGGCGCGCACACTAAATATGCTGGGCCAAATCAACCAGATGATAGCCAAAGTGTTTTACGACAGCGTGCCTCTGGGCCCCACACTGGGGGCGATGGGTATGCATCCCGGAGAGTCATTTTCAGGCGGCGGCGGCGGTGTATACGGTGTCTGCGCTCTTGCGCCGCTTTTGCCGCAGGGGGCGTGGCAGGATAATGTTACAAGGGTCGGCGCCACGATAGATGTTTATCCTATAGGTTTGACCAAATGTTCTGTGGGGACGGGTAACGGCAGCGATAAAGTGGAGACGGGTGTAAATTCGATGAAGACGCAGGTGGACGGGTTGGTGGAATTACAGAAAAAGATAGCCCAACTTGGACCGATGTATTCCGCCAAGATAGCCAGAGAAGTCGCTCGTAGGCAGGAATTAAACGCCGCCGGCGCGGAGACCGGCGCGGATCAAGGTATTTTGGATGTAACTTTTACCGACCTTGGTCTGGGCCTTGAAAGAAATGAAATCATGATAGAATATTTTGGCGCCGAGCATATCTATGGAAGTGTTCCTCCGATTCCTATCGTTCTACCGCCCGGAGTGCATGTACATATAGTCAAGCCGTATAAAATCGGCGAAACGAAAGATTCATGGTACTTCGCAAATAAGAAAGAGTTTTACAAAAAGAAAATAACGGTCGTGGTTAGAAAAAAATCCGATTCTCCGTCGAATAAGGGGTATCCGCTCCTTGGAAAAATCTTCGGCATAGAAGAGTGGCCGGCCACCTATGCGATAGCTTCGGCGGCCGTCTACAACAAAGCCGGCGCTATGTTTGTGATTAAGGACGAAAGCCCGTGGAAAAAAAAGGAAATTAAGGAAAATATAGACGCATACGACGAGGCCGAAGAAGGCGGCTGGGACGCGCACCTTGTGCCCGTCGGCTCGGGCTTTAAGCATTAAAGAAAATATGAAAATAAAAAGAATTAAAAATCTTTTTCGTTTTCCGTTTCCCTCTTTTTCAAACGAGGTGAGACGCAACGGGCAGGCGCTCATTGAAATCATAGTGCTGTTGCCGATGCTCGTGATAATTATATCGGTCATAGTGTGGTTCTCGCGGCTGCTACTCACCAGACAGCAGTTGCTTACGGCTGCAAGATACGGCACTGATATGATAATGCACACTCCCATGGAAGCGGCCGATATCAGACAGGAAATAAAAAATTATCTGACGCACAAAGGACCCGATGTTCAGGGCAGGGTTCTTAATCCTTCCAAATTGACCGATGATAAAATAAAGATAGAAATAAACAGATTCTCCAAGATAGGCCCCGAAGATGCAATCACTGCAATGATGTTGGTGAATTTGATGAATTACAAAACGTCGTATGTGGAGATATATTATCCGTTCAAATTGCCCACTATGTTTAAGGCGTTTTCTTCGTATATCCCGAACGCAGGCGAACTGCCTGGCGAAATATATATATCGGCTCGCTCGGAAGTAATCGCCGGAACAGGGTGTAAATCTGATATCCACGACTGAAAAACAGCTGGAATATATTTATACGCCCGGCACTCTAATAAAGTGTAGGAAGCAAAAAAATAAACGCCGCCCCGCCTCGAAGTCGGGGCCGAAAAAGGAGGTGAAAAAACATGTTGAAGAAACTTATTCACGGCGAAGAAGCGCAGGGACTTACCGAGTACATACTCATAATAGCCCTGATCGCGGTGGTCTGCGTGGCGTCGCTGCGGCTTTTCGGATCGCAGATAAAGGATCTCATCGTCCGCTCGACCCGCAAAATCAAAGACGAGACGTCGGGATTTTCCGAATGACGTCTCTGAGTCGAACAACGTGGGACGAGGAACATCTCCTGATGAAGTATCGTATGGGGATGTTCTTCGTTTCATATAGCCCGGCGAATCCCGCCGGATGCCGCAAGGAGCAAGAGGAATGAAAAAGAACCAGCTTATCATTGCCGGAGTTTTAAGCGTATTCGTGGCAATTCTCGTCGGTGCGTTTTTGGCGTCTCTGGAAGACAAATACAGGAAAGGCGCGCAGAAAGTCACCGTGCTTACGGCTACGCGCTACATCGACCAGGGAGTTATGGTCTCGGAGGACATGGTCAAAGAAGTGCAGATGCCGCGCGAATACGTCCAGCCCAAGGCCATAGCATCTCTCGCCGACATACTCGGCAAGGAAAAGATGCCGCATTACATGACGATAGTTCCCGTTATGGAAGGCGAGCAGGTTTTGGGCTCCAAGCTTCTGGCTCTGGGCGCAGAGACGGGGCTGGCTTCGGTTGTTCCGTCGGAATATCGCGCGATGACGTTTCTTTTAGACAGGCAGGAAGTCCAGGGAATTATCCGGCCCGGTAACAAGGTCGACGTCATAGGAGTTTTCGATTACTACGGCGAAGGCGGCGCCAGAAGGGAAGAGGCCGTTACGCTCATACAAAACGTGACGGTGCTGGCCGTCGGCAAGGCAGTGCTGGGAGCGATGGAGCCGGTTACGATGAAAAAGGGCCGTGTGGAGGCCGCCGTGGCCGCCGACGCTCCGGAGTCCGTTGTAACGGTGTCGCTTGCCGTTACGCCTCCCGAGGCCGAGACCGTGGCCCTGGCCAAGAAAAAAGGTGAGATATTTATGTCGCTCCGTCCGATAGGCGACGAAAGAATTTACGAACTTTCCGGAGCGGCTCTGAATAAAATATTCAAGGCGGCTCCCGCGCGAGCCGTAGCTCCGCCGCGTTCGGCGGCCGTTATTGAAGCCGAGAGACAAACCAAGGAAGCGCTTGATATGCTCAAACGTTACCAGAGGCGTTGACCGTTGGGTCGTGGTAAGTCAAAAAACGGGCGATAGCAAAATATAATCGGGAGCGGATAAAATATGGCTGCCGGAAAACTGATTACTATTTATGAGACGAAAGAGGCCCTGGGGCAGGCCATAATAGGGGTCAACTTCGCCATAGCGCTGGCGTCGCAGTCGAGCAAGCGCGCGGGACTCTGCGACCTTAATTTCAGCGGGGCCGGCGAGATGTCGGTGCTTCTTAATTTCCAGTCGAACAAGCACTTCGACGACTTGCTTCCCCTGATGTCCCAGCTCGACGAAAGAATACTCAAGGGCTTTCTGGTAAAGCACCGCTCCGGCGTGGATGTTTTGCCGGGGGTGTCGGCGGATTTCAATCCGCGCGAAATAAAGCTCGAAGCCATCGGCGCGGTTACCGACCTGATGAAGTCGATGTATCCGTTTACCGTGGCCAGTTGCGAAAACCGCATCAATTCCCGCGCAAGCGCCTTGTTCGACGAATCCGACCTTGTTTTTCTTGTGATATCTCCTCATCTGCTCTCTATGAATCAGGCAAAACGGTTTATGGAGCGCATGCAATCCCTCCACTATCCGCTGGGGATGATAAAGATAATTGTCAATATGTCCGACGTGAAATCCGGCATATCCAAAAAAAATATCGAGGATTTCATCGGCACTCCGGTATTCGCCGAAATCCCGTACGATTCCGTCACGGTGCTGCCGTCCATCAACGACGGAGTGCCGGCCATAGAATCGGCTCCGCAGTCGAACTTTTCGCGGGCGATAAAACATATCGCGCAAAACATAATAAAGGAGAGCGAATCGTTTCAGGCGGATAAATCGGGTATATTCGCGGCGGCTTTGGCCGGCGCCGACGACCGCCGGCGCGCGCGCCAGGAGGCGTCTCTTAAAAAAGAAGACGAAGATATACGCAAAGGCAATGCCGAGGACAGAGTAAACGCTCTTAAAGGCAAGATACACCGCCGTCTGCTTGATGAATTCGATTTTAAGTCGCTCGACCCCGCGCGTCCGGATTTGATGAAAAAAAACGTGCGCGAGAAGATAGAAGCAATACTTTCCGAGGAAGGCACCGAAGGCCTCGGCCGCGAAGAGCGCGGACAGATGGTGCTTTCTCTTATCGACGACGTTTTGGGTCTCGGGCCTCTTGAAAACCTTTTGCGCGACGACAGCGTTTCGGAAATAATGGTCAACGGCACGCGCGATATTTTCGTTGAAAAAGGCGGCAAATTGTTTCCCGCCGAAGAGAAATTCGTCTCCAACGATTCCATCCGCACCGTTATCGACAGAATACTGGCTCCCATAGGCCGCCGCGTCGACGAATCCACGCCGCTTGTGGACGCGCGTCTCTCCGACGGTTCGCGCGTAAACGTGATAATTCCGCCTCTTTCGCTGGTGGGTCCGGTTATCACCATAAGAAAATTCACCATGAAAAAACTCGGCATCGACGACCTTGTCAACTACGGAGCGGTTACCCGCGACATGGTCGAATTCTTGAGGGTTTGCGTAAATTTAAGGAAAAATATAGTTATTTCAGGAGGCACGGGTTCCGGCAAAACGACGCTGCTGAACATGCTTTCATCGTTCATACCGTCGGACGAACGGGTGGTTACCGTGGAGGACTCGGCGGAGTTGCGGCTTCCTCAGAGGCACGTGATTACTCTTGAATCGCGTCCGGCTTCGATAGAGGGCACCGGCGAAATAGCCATACGGCGGCTTGTGATAAATGCCCTGAGAATGCGCCCCGACAGAATTGTCGTCGGAGAGTGCCGCGGCGGAGAGGCGCTGGATATGTTGCAGGCAATGAACACCGGCCACGACGGCTCTCTGACCACGATACACGCCAACACTCCCAAAGACGCGGTTTCACGACTCATCACGATGGTGATAATGGCCGGCACGGAACTTCCGGAGCGCGCAATCAAAGAGCAGATCGTGGGCGCCATCAACATAATCGTTCAGACGTCGCGCATTTCCGACGGGTCCAGAAAAATAACGCAGATAAGCGAAATCACCGGCCTCGACGGCACGGATGTCAGGATGCAGGATCTTTTCGTCTATAAACAACGCGGAATAAAAGAAGGAAAGATACACGGCGATTTCGCGGCCACCGGCAACAGGCCCACGTTTATGGACGCCATAAAAACCCACGGTATCGAACTTGACGATAAAATATTTACGCCGTCCGGCGCTCCGGACGGCGCGCCGGCGGGCATTCAGAGCGCGACATCCGGAGCGGTAAAATGAGCTTACTGATAATGACGCTTGCTGTGCTGGTTTCGGCGGCCGCATCGTTTTTACTGTTTACAAAAATCATCGGCGGCGTGCGGTCGTCGTGGCTTGCCTTCGTCGAGACGCTGGCTAAAATACGCAGGGCCGCCGGCAAGAACAGAGATGCCGTGGCGGCGACATTTTCCGTCGAAACTTTGACGTCCGCGCTCAGGGACTCTCCCGATTCGCCCGTCGCGCGGTATTTCCGTCTGCTGGTCGCGGCCGTGTCCGCCGCAGTCACGCTGGTCGTGTTCGGTGGAAACGCGGTGATATTCGCGTTCATATTCGGCTTCGCCGGATATATGATTCCGTCGGTCATAGTGAAATATTTCGAGGATAAAAAAATGGGAACGTTCGAGGAGCAGTTGATGGACGCCCTCGGCACGATATCCACCGCTATGCGCGCGGGTTCGAGTTTGGTTCAAGCCATGGAAGTCGTAACGGCCGAAGCCGAAACACCGCTTAAAGAGGAATTCTCCGAGGTGTTAAGGCAGGTTCAGCTCGGCAATTCCATCGATAAGGCGTTAAGAGAAATGACGGTAAGGATTAAAAGCCAGGATTTGCGCCTGGCTGTGCTTGCTATTACCGTCACCAGAGAGTACGGCGGCAATTTGGGCGAAAATCTTATGAGAATATCGAGCGTTATGCGCGAGCGCAAAAAAATTCGCGGCAAGATCGACGCTATTACCGCGCAGGGGCGGCTTTCGGGCTGGGTGGTGACTTTTGTTCCGCTGGGGCTTCTTTTCATTCTTAAATGGATGGAGCCGGAAATGTTCGGTCTTATGTTTACGACTTTCCTGGGGAATATCCTTCTGGGTGTATCCGTGATACTTGTTTCCATCGGGAATTACGTCATAATGAAAATAGTCAAGATAGACATTTAATCGTGACGCCTCCCGAAAAACATATTTTCGACGATAAAAACCGCTTGCGCGGGAGATTGACCGCATTAGTTCTTTTTGCGCTCACAGTCGCGGTGTTTTGGATAAGAAGCGACGTCATATTGAATCTGGCGCGCTCGATTTTTGAGCCGTCGCTGCGGGAGTCGTCGGCCGGTTCGGTGAGCCGCGAAGTGTATTTTTCCGCGCGGCGAAATGTTGCCGTGGTGTTTCATCTGGTCGACGACGGCGCGCGCAAGATAAGAGACACCGCCGTCGGTAATGGCGGCGGATGGCTGTATCAGGATTTTAAGCGCGTCGCCCGGGCGCCATCGGGCGCGCGAGTCATATTCTTGTCCGGCTCCGGCAGCTATCATCATCACACCGCGATGTTTATTTCGGAGCGAAGTCCCAAGCCGTCGGTACTGTATCTTATAGACGCGCATCCCGACGCCAGGCCGTCGGGACGGCTTGACTGCGGTTCCTGGGTAAATTATTTCGACGGAGGCATTGTGTTCTTGGGCGGATATTTCGGCCTCACCAAAGAAACCATGCGATGGCTTTCGCCGGAACTGCTGACGAGCGGCCGCCTCGATGTCTATGCGGCTCCGTCCGCGGCCCGCAGTTGGGGCTACGTCAAGGCCGCTGTCTCGACGGCGGCCGCGTTCCGCGCAACGGCGCGGAACGCTACGGCGGCGTTTCGTCCTGACCGCGTCGCCGGGTTTTTCGGGAAACCGGGGGCGTGGGTTCGCTGGAAATCCACCGCCGATTTCGGCGCAACGCCGCCGCCCGCCGTCAAAGACGGCGGGGCCGCTTGCGCGCACCTGAGCATAGACCTCGACGTCCTTGCCGCCGAACACCTGCACACCGGCTGGGGCAACGGCACATTGGAGCCGCGCGAACTCACATCGCTCATTGCGGCGATATTCCGTCGCCGCCCCGCCCCGACTTCGGCCGATATTTGCGGATGGTCCGGCGACGGCGAAGTCCCCGCGGCATACCGCCAAACCGCGCTGCGGCTCATAGAACTTATGTCATCGTCGAGGCCAAATGGTTAGTGGATAGTGTAGAAGCAGTGGATAGTGGATAGAAAAAAAATGCTTTTACTCGCCACTAATCACTAACCACTAATCACTACTTCTACACTATCCACTTTCTTATGAAAAAACTCTTTCCTCTTATCGCGGGAACTATAGCAGTGTGGCTTCTTGCGGGGGCGCTTCTTATTTACGCCGGCAATTCGCCGGCTTTTGCCTCCGTCATAGCCGGAGCCGCCGCGCTCCCTCTGTGGTTCGGCCGCCTTCAGTCGGCGGCCGCCAAACCCGCGCGGCTGACCGCGTGGCTCGATGCGGCCTGGCTCGCGCTTTTTATCTACGCGCTCATCGAACTTTTTGAGATAACCTCGTCGGAAGTGGTGCTCACTGCCATGCTTATGGTTCTTGCTTTTTCAAAATGGAAAGAAGCGTCTCGCGCCGGTCGCGACGAACGCCCTGAAGGGGAGAAACCGCAATGATAGTGATATTTCTGGTCGTGCTTCTGGTATTCGCGGCGGTAATGATGTTATTGACGTGGTTTCTTGATATTGTAAAAGATTTTTCGCTTTCCAAACGCCTCAAAGGCAAAGTTCAGGACGAATACACCATCGCCGACAAAGGACTCGTGGCCACCGTAAAAAATTTCGCCGTGGACATAGGCGCGTATCTTGAAAAATCCAGATTTTCCGGCATTCCCGCGATGCTTGAATCAAACCGGCTCAACCTTTCAAAAGCCGGAATGTCCGGCGTCAAACCATCAACGCTGGCGGGATACCAGGTTCTATCGTCGCTGACGATAGTTTTTATCGCGGTACTGGTTTTCGACGTCTACAACATCGTCATCCTGTCGGCGCTTGCCGCCGGAGGATTTTACGCGCCCGTTCTGTGGCTTAAAGAAAAAATCAAAAAACGCGAGCGGAACATATTCCGCCAACTCCCCGACGCGCTCGACATACTTACGCTTCTCGTCGAAGCGGGCCTCGATTTCAGCTCGGCGTTTAATAAATACATAGATTCCGAGTCCGGCCCGCTTGTCGATGAATTCCATCAGGCGCGCAGGGAAATTAACCTGGGGAAAAACCGCATCCAGGCGCTGACCGATATGTCGAAGCGCGTCAAACACAAGCATCTTACCTCCGTGATAAATTCCATAGTCCAGTCCATGCAGACGGGCGCGTCGATTGGCCCCACGTTAAAAATTCTCTCCGACACGTACCGCATCGAGCGGGCGCAAATGGCCGAAAAAATGGGACAGCAGGCGCCCATGAAGATGATGGTTCCGCTGGTTCTGCTGATTTTTCCGACGATATGGATACTTATTTTCGGCCCCATCGTCCTGTCCTTTATGTCCGGCAAAATCTGGTGATAAAAACTTAACAGCAAAAGACGTGAAGCGTGAATGGTGAAGGGTTGAAGGAAAACTACTCTTTCCGCTTCACCTTTCCCGCTTTGCGTCCTTTCTTTTCGTAACAAGTTCGTAACAAGTTTTTGATAAAAGTAATGCGTGTCCGGATATATGCGATACGCTTCGAGGTTTTTACATATAGCATCCCGCGCGGCTATGCCGTTGGTGGTTTGCGCGGTGGTTATCGGCGCGCGTACCCTTTGCGCCGCCGCGCCTTCCGGTAAAACACCCGCCCAAAAATCCGCCGCCGAGGTTTCGGAATCGTCGGCAAAAGCCAACGCCCAAAAGGAAAAAGCCCAAGCAGAAAAAGACAAGGCGCGCGGCGACGCCCAAAAAGCCAAGGCCGACGAACTCGCCGAGAAAAACCGGCTGATCGAGGCGGCGCGCGCCGAACGGGAGCGGACCCGCAAAGCCGCAGCGGAAGCGGCCGCAAAAATCCGCGACGGCGACGAGGCCTTCGGCAAAAAGAATTATCCCGCCGCAATGGACAGCTATATGCAGGCGCTCTTGATCGCGCCCGACGGACGCGCTGCCCGTTTGCGGCTGGAGAAAACGGCTCAAAAAATACTGGATCCCGAGAAGAAACGCATCGAGGCCGAACGCAGACAGGTAATGGCCGCCTATCGCAAATTGATGGGCAAGCGAAAAGTCGAGAGCACCGACTCGCTGTACGCCAAAGCAGTTTCCAATTACAACAAGAAAAATTATCTCAAATCCTATGAGGGCATACGGAAGATCATCTCCGTCAATCCGGATTTTAAGAACGTGAAATTTTACGACAATAACATTACCGAAGATATGCGGGGCACCGCCGTGGCCGATACCATACCCGATATGGAAAAATTAAGTTACGCCAAGGGCTTTACGGCGTTTTACTTCGACAAAAATATCGCCGAGGCCTCCAGGCAATGGGAAAGAGTTCTGGCCATAAATCCCAGGCGAGTAGAGGTTTCCGATTATCTTAAGAACGCCAAGGCCATCCTCGATGCCCTGGAGCGCGACCGCCGCATAGCCGAGATAACCGCCCGTCTTGCCGCCCTCTATGGCGCAGGCGAAAAAGAATTCGACGCTAAAAAATACGTCCCGTCCATAAAAGAGTGGGAAAAAGTAGTCGACCTCGCCCGCAAAGAATCAGACGTACCCGAAGCCCCCGCGTGGGAGACAAAGGCCCGCGACGCCATTAAAAAAGCTCTCGAAGAGATAGAGAAACTTGCCGCCCGCCGCCGCGCGGCGCCCAAAGCGGAAGAACCGGCCAAACCCGAAGCGGCGGTTGTCGTAGACGAGGCCGCCGCCAACAGATATTATCAGGAAGGTATGGTCGCCTACGCGCAAGGACGTTTAAGAGAAGCCGTGCGCTCGTGGGATCTGGCTTTAAGAATGAACCCCGGACACGACCGCGCGCGCAAAGCCAAGGAAAGGGCCGAAGCCGAACTCGCCGGCGGCCGGTAGCATCCCGCTCGCCCCTTTCCGTCATTGCGAGGAGCCCCGATGGACATCGGGGTGACGAAGCAATCTCCCGTAAGCAGAGATTGCTTCTCCCCCGATAAATCGGGGGATCGCAATGACAAACGGCGGAGTGACGGAAAATTAAACGATGAAACTACAACTGCGAATTTCGATAATAATGGTCGGCCTGGTGCTGGCGGTGCTTTCTTCGACGATGCTTGTTCTCTATCATTACGAAAAGCAGATGCTATTAAGCGATGTATCCGCGAAGATGGACGTTACACTCAAACATTTCGTTAAGGTCTCCGAGGACGCGCTCGTAGTCAAGGACGACCTGCTTCTGCTGAACTACACCAACCTCATCAAAAAAACCGATGCCGCCGTGGTTTACGCGGCCTTTCGCGACCGTTCAGGATTGTTTTTGGCCCATACTGACCCTAAGTACATCTATAAAAAAGCAAAAAGCGATATGCCTGCCGACGAGAATATCATAGTAAAGGAGCAGGAAGTCCTGCTTTCAAAACGCCGCATCGGTTTTGCCGAAGTGGGCTTTTCCAAAGAGTATATAGACGGAGTTATAGAGTCCGCGCTGTCGGACACAAGATACAGGATATACGCCATCGGCGTGGTGGGTGTTCTTTTGGGGTTGGTCGGAGCGTTTTTTCTGGGGCATACCATAACCGCGCCGATTTACAAGGTCGTCGAGGGCGCGCAAAAAATCGGCGGCGGCGACCTTTCTTTTGAAATCGACGTGCGACGGCGCGACGAACTCGGCGTGCTGGCAAACGAGTTTAATTCCATGGCCCGCAAACTCAAAGAACTCGACGATATGAAACGGGATTTTGTGGCGTCCGTGACCCACGAACTCAGGTCTCCTTTGGCCGCCGTGCAGAGTTACGTCTCGTTACTTCTGGAAAAAAAGGATTTCTCGCGCGAAATAATCGAAGAAAGTATGGTAAGAATCAAAAATAACACGCTTCGTCTCGGCAGATTCATAAACGACCTGCTCGATGTCGCCAAAATAGAGGCCGGAAAACTCGACGTATCCTGCGTCAGAATGAATCTGTCGCCCGCCGTCACGGACGTTATCGACCTGTTCGCGGCATCCGCCGCCGAAAAGAAAATCAAACTTTCAGCCGACTTGCCGTCCGCGGCCGTAATGGTAACCGCCGACGAAGACAGATTAAGGCAGGTAATAACTAACCTTGTAAACAACGCGCTTAAATTCACGCCCTCGGACGGGGCGGTCACCATAAAAGCGGTCACCGAGCCGGCGGCGCGCCGTGCGGTCGTTTCCGTGATCGATACGGGCATAGGCATACCCAAAGAGGCGTTAAACAGAATATTTTCAAAATTCGAGCAGGTAAAAGGCGTAAGAGACAACATAAAAGGCCCCAAAGGAACCGGGCTCGGGCTCACGATTGCCAAAGCCATCGTCGAAATACACGGCGGAGTCATACGCGTTGAGAGCGAGCCGGGCAGAGGGACATCGTTTATTTTTACGATTCCTCTGGCGCCGGCGACGGAATAAAAAATCGGCCGCGGCACTCTAATTTACCGGGTAGGCACGGCAAACGGAGAAAAGAAATGGGCGGAAAGATATTGGTAGTCGACGACGAAGAAGATTATCTCCACATCCTGAAACTCCTTTTGGGCAGCGAAGGTTACGACGTGGAAACCGCCTGCGACGGCGCCGACGGATGGGAAAAACTCAAGGAAGGCGGCTACTCTCTGGCGATAGTCGACATAAACATGCCCAGGATGGACGGCTATCAACTCTGCGGCGAAATCCGCAAATCGGAAACGCTAAGAGACACGCCGGTGATAATGCTGACTGTCCGCAGCAAAGACGAAGAACAGATATGGGGCCTTGAAGTCGGCTCCGACGATTATGTCACAAAACCCTTCGAGCCGTCCGTGCTGGTGGCCAAAATTAAATCGGTTTTAAGACGTTCCAAACACATAGGTCTCGACGGATGAAATACGCAAAGAACTTTTCGACGTTTGTGCGGAGGTTATCGGTGATATCGAATACAACTGCCGTTCGTGGGATGTCGGACGTAAAAAGATTGACGCCGCCGAAATTTGCGCCGGTGTCGATGGCTGTCTTCGTGTTGTTTTGTTTCGCGTCGCCATCCTCCGTTTTCGCGGAGAATGAAATGATACAGATCACCGTCGAAGTCGTGGAAGTGCTTAATTCAAAGGCGAAAGACCTCGGTGTTAAATGGGTGGATACAGTGCAGACAGGCGAGGTAATGTGGAATGCGGGCGGCCGCCAGCCGGCAATGCTTCCCGAGGTTCCTTCCGTCATCAAAGTCGGCGACTGGGCGCGCTGGAGCCCGTTTACCGCCGAACTTAAAATGCTTGTCGAGAAGGGCGCGGCCAAGATAATGTCCAAGCCCAAGCTTCTTACCAAAAGCGGCTCGGAAGCCAAAGTTCTCGTCGGCGGCGCGTATCCCATCGCTGTCGCCGGCGTCGGTGGGTCGCTCGGCACCATAGAGTGGAAAGAATACGGCATACGACTTATAATCAAGCCCGTCGCGCTGGCCAATAAAAAAATATCGGCCACCATCACCACCGAGGTGAGCCGTCTGGACTGGGCGAACAAAGTGCAGGGTTTTCCGGCTGTCGTAACTCGCGAGGCAACTTCGGAAATCATCGTCAATGGCGGCGACACGCTGACCATCGCGGGTCTTACGGAGAGCAAGAAAGAAGATAAAATAAGCGGCGTGCCTGTTCTTATGAATATACCGATTCTGGGCGAGCTTTTCAAGCGAAGAAGTATGCAGGACATCGAGAGCACGGTCGTCATTTTCGTAACCCCGAGTTACGTAAATTAACGAGGGAAAAAATATGAAAAAAATAATCCCCGCATTAATGATTTCGGGAATAGCGTTTGCCGTCTTCGCCGCGCAAGGTTGTTCGCGGCCGCCGGCTGCTGTCAGTATGGAATTTCGCGGCCGTGTTTTATACGGTGTAGAAAACTCAAGCGGCACGCTCATTGTGCTGGGAGTGCTCCCGGGCGCGCGTGTAATACTTATGAACGATAACACGTCGGTAGTCACGGACGCGTCGGGAAATTACAGTATGGCGGCATCGGTGCCGAGGAGTTTCGTGAGCAACAATGTGGAACAATACACGCTTGAGGCCGTGGCGCCCGTCACATGGGCCGGCACCAGCCAGCGGCAGGGTGTTACGGGTCGGCCGGGCGATATTATATACGTCAGGGACTTCATACTCTTTAGGCATTATTATTTACAACAATAATATGAGCGACCAATATTTAGGCCCTCTGGAAGAATACTTCTCCGACGAATCCGTTACGGAAGTTATGATTAACGGAATAAATCAGATTTACGTAGAGCGCGGCGGAAAGCTCACACTTACGGATAAAAAATTCGCCGACGAAAAAGAAATCGCCGCCGTTATCGACGCCATACTCAAACCCATAGGCCGCCGCGTCGACGAAGAAACGCCCCTCGTGGACGCCCGCCTTCTGGACGGCTCCCGCGTAAACATCGTCATCCCGCCGATATCGCTTGTCGGCCCCATGATAACCATAAGAAAATTCTCCAAGAAGCGCCTCGTCGTCGACGACCTCATAAAGTTCGGCGCGCTCACCCAGAAAATGGCGGACTTCGTCAACCTCTGCGTCTCCGCCCGCAAGAACGTGATAATATCGGGCGGCACCGGTTCCGGTAAAACCACGCTCCTCAACGTCGCCTCGTCGTACATCCCCGAGGACGAACGCATACTTACCGTCGAGGACACCGCCGAGTTGCGTCTCAATCAGACGCACGTCGGACGTCTCGAAGGCCGCCCCGCCGACCTCGCGGGCAAGGGCGCCATATCAATTCGTCATCTTGTAATAAACGCTTTAAGAATGCGCCCCGACAGAATTGTCGTCGGAGAGTGCCGCGGCGGAGAGGCGCTGGATATGCTTCAGGCAATGAATACCGGCCACGACGGCTCTATGACCACCGTCCACGCCAATACACCCAGAGACGCGCTGAAGCGTTTGGAAGTTATGGTGCTTATGGCCGGCTACGACCTACCGGTTCGGGCCATCAGGGAGCAGATTTCATCGGCTGTCAACGTGATAGTGCAGTTGTCGCGGCTCACCGACGGGTCGCGCAAAGTGATAGACATTTCGCAAGTAACCGGAATGGAGGGGGATACCATCACAATGGGCCCCATATTCAAATACGTCCAGTCCGGCATTGACCCGTCCACCCGCAAAGTCGTAGGCGAGTTCCGCGCCACCGGCGCCACGCCCACATTCCTTGAAGAAGTCAAAGCCAAAGGCATCAAGTTTGATATGGGTATGTTCAGGAACGAATAGTTGAAGTGGATAGTGGTTAGTGATTGCTTTTAAGATGTTTTCCTTCCTCGTTTTCTAATCTCCCGATTTTCCAATTTCCGCTTCTAAAAAACCTTGGCCCAACGCTTCGGGGAATAAACGAATTCCGTCAATCAGATTCCTTAACGGCGCGCTGTTAAAACGCTTGACTGAGCGGGGGCAATTTGCTATATTTAGAACACCTATTCAGGCGCTCGTGTTTTAAACGGCGCCGTTCGTCGCGACGCGCATATAAAAAGTATTATTATTTGCGTTCGTGCCAATTCGGATAAGAAATCACGTCGGTGCCGAGCGCTTGCGCCAACCGACAACGGAGGCGATAGTGTCCCCTCCCACCATAGTAGATGTAGCAAACGCCTGCAATGTTTCCGCCTCGACGGTATCGCTTGTCATAAGCGATCACCCCAGAATCCCCGCCGCAACCAAAGAAAAAATAAGAAAGAAGATAGACGATCTCGGCTACCGCCCTAATCCCATGGCGCGCTCTTTAGTCAGCGGCCACACGGGGATTATAGCGGTTCTCGTGCCGCCCGCCGAGAATGTTTTTTCCGACCCGTTTTACGCTCAGGCCCTCGACGGAATATATTCCATCGTCAAACCCCGCGGTTATAGAATAATACTGGAGGTCGGCGACGAATCCTTCTGGACGAAAGAAGAATACAGGCGGCTCGCTTCAGACCGCCTCGCCGAAGGCGTGATATTTCTCGGCGGTCTTGAAAGCGAGCACAAAAAACTTGCCTCTCTTGAAACGCCATGCCGCTACGTCGTAGTCGGCGAGGGTTCGGCTCGCATTCGCGGCCTGCCCCGCGTTTCCGGCGATAACTTCAAGGGAGGCCTCGCGGCGACGAATTACCTCCTTAACCTCGGGCATAAAAATATCGCTCATATCCACGGCGACATCAAGGTTGTTTCCGTGCGCGAAAGATTGCGCGGCTACCTGAGAGCCCTTTCCGACGGGGGCGTTCTTTTCGCGCCGGATCTCGCCATGGACGGACGCTTCTGCGAGTGGGACGCCTACCTCGCCGCGAAAACACTCCTTTCATCGACGAATCCTCCGACGGCGATCTTCGCCGGCAATGATCTTATGGCATTCGGCGCTATCCGCGCCGCTGCGTCTCTCGGGCTCAACGTGCCCTGCGACGTCTCCGTCGTCGGT
The DNA here is from genome assembly GCA_002841695.1 of Elusimicrobia bacterium HGW-Elusimicrobia-1. Classification (NCBI taxonomy): domain Bacteria; kingdom Pseudomonadati; phylum Elusimicrobiota; species Elusimicrobia bacterium HGW-Elusimicrobia-1. The sequence continues at coordinate 86,785 of PHAN01000002.1, forward strand.
ATGGACGATATCCCCGCAGCCGCCGACTTCAGCCCGCCTCTTACGACGGTAAAGTATCCCGTGTTCGCGATGGGTTCCTTTGCCGCGGCCGCTCTCATAGATTCTGTGAAAAATGATACGGCCTGTAAAATTTCAAAAACTTTGAAAGTCGACCTTGTCGTCAGAAAAAGCGCCGCCGCCCCGTCGATCGCGCTAAAAAAAATATGCCGGTAACCGGAGGTTTTATGAAAAATATTAAAAATGGAAACGCGCTCCGCGCGCGAATTCTCGGCAAAGTGTTCGCCTCGGCGCGCCTGCTCTTGGCGGCGTATCTGGTCTCGTCGATAGTTGAGCCCGCGGCTCTTAGCGCGGGTGTTCCGCCCGGTATAAACTATCAGGGGCGTTACGTCGCAGACAACGTTCCGTTCACGGGCAATAAGTCAAATTGTCAATTTAAAATCTATGACGACCCGACGTCCGGAACACTGCGTTGGTCGTCTCCCGCCGTTTCGCTCGACTTCGACAGGGGGCTTTTCAATTATGTCATCGCGTGTTCGACTCACGACTGGCGGACTTATGAGAGTTACCTTGAAGTTGTTATAGACGGTGTAACCCTCTCACCCCGGGAGCGGCTGCAGGCGAGCCCGTATGCGTTTTTCTCGTCGAGCGCGGCTTATTCTTATGACGCGGACAAAATAGATAACATAGATTCTTCAGCGCTTGTTCAAATCGCGGGAAATCAAAACATCACGGGCGTGAAGACGTTTACAAGCAGTGTGACTGTGACAGGTGCCGGGGGTTTGTCGGGCGCGGCCGGCGGCGGGGCCGGAGCAAATAGTCTGAGAATTTCTTCAGGCGTCTATATTGGCCAGTCGCAAACAGACCGCTGGATAACCGACGACGCCGCCAATTATGCCACAAGGTTTTCGTCTAATGTTTATATATCAGGGGTCATTCGCGCCGATTATAGTGGAATAACTATTTTGGAATTGTGGAAAGAGGGCTCAGGGGGTAATTACGCATTGAGCGCCACAGGGGGAGCGGACCTCGGTGGTTGTGGAACGATGCTTGATGGAACATGGTTTCACCCCTCAGGGAATATACAGGTTAGATTATATGTAAATGTGGATTCTATAACAGGGGGAACTTATAATTTCCAGCTACATAATGTCACTGATAACAACTATCCTGTTATTAACACAGATGGAACTATGAGCGGAACGACATCCGGAATGAAAGATTCGGGGTGGAAAAATACCACTGTAAATGGACTTAAGTGGGTAAGTTTATACGGGTGGGTTAGCGGCTCTACTACTAATTTTAATCCGGCAATTCTTCTGGTTCGCCCACAATTGCCATGAAAATAGTAAAAATGTGGACGGAGTATTCCTCTTTCTTAAAGGGGTGTCCCGCCAAGGCGGGACGGGGTATTTAATGAAATTACCTTACAACCCAGCGTTAAAAGAAAAAGCAAGAGAACTCAGAAAGGCGGGTAATTTATCAGAAGTTTTGCTGTGGAACAAGGTAAAGCAAAAACAGATGCTCGGATTTGATTTTACCAGACAACAAGTGATTGGAAATTATATTGTTGATTTTTATTGTCCAAAATTAAATTTGGTGATTGAAATAGATGGTATCAGTCACGAGTTTAAGTGTGAATATGATGAAAAAAGAGAGTGGTTTTTAAAGTCATTAGATTTAAAAATTTTGCATTTTAATGACTTGGATGTAAAAAAATCATTAGATACAGTTTTAGAGCAAATTAAGGTGTGGGTTAAAGAGAATACCCCGTCCCTTCGGGACACCCCTTTTGTAAAAGGGGAATTAAACCGACGTTACAAGAGAATGAAAAAAAATATTCTTTACTTCCCGACGCTTAAGCGTCGGCTACAAATTTGGCGAATAACAATCCCTCGTTTAACTCGGGACAAGTTTCGCCCGCTACAAAATTCCCCTTTTATAAAAGGGGTGTCCCGATTTATCGGGACGGGGTATTTCATATCTCTATATTTTCATATTTCCATTTTCTTACTTCTTCCCGCTGGTTCTTTACACGCTGCCGTACCGGTGCTGTCGTCAAACACGGTGCAGTTGCGAGCGACTGTTTTCGACTCCGGCGGCTCGTCTCTGACGGCATCGGGCGTTTCCGTCGAGCGTTTCTCGGCGGCTCAAACCGCCGCGTCATCCATGACCGCCGCGGGCGTCGTTTTTTACGGCGGTTTTTGGGGACAGGATTTGACGGCGCCGTCGGTCGTTACGGATTTGTCGGCGTCGTCGGGGCCCGCCGTCAATGATATAACGATTATTTGGACGGCGCCATTTTCCGACGGCGACGTTGGAGACATCACAAGCGGATATTTCAGAATAACGGTGGCGACTTACGCCGCCTACGATTATTCGCCGACATCTTACAGCGTCTCTATTTCGACCTTGATGACGCAGGGGGAACTCCAAACTTTCATCGCCGGAAATCTCACGATGAACGTAACTTACTACGTTCGCGTTCGGCACTGCGACGAGAACTACAACTGGTCGAACATTTCCGTCGGCGCGACCGTTTATCTTGAAGATGTGCCGGTCCCGCCCCAAGCGCCGTCATCCTTGAGCCAGTCCGTCGGAGAACCGCCCGCTGCGCTTGAGTGGGGCACGTGGCTCTCGACGAAGAGCGTTCGCGCCGCGTTTTTCCAAGCCGACTCTAACTCGCTCGACCTTCTTGGCTTCATCGTTGATTTCAGTACTCATTCCGATTTCTCATTTATCTTTCATTCCACCACCTCGATATATCTGCCGCATGGCACCACCAATTATCTCTCGGCCGAACTTACCGACGCCGCGAGTTGGTACTGGCGCGTTTCTTCTCAGGATAACTCCGTCGAGAATTATTCAGGGCCGCACTCGACCGCCGCATCGGGCGGCGTCGCTTTCAGGATCGACTCGAAGCCCCCGTCGGCGATTTCAAATCTCACCGCCCTTACGGGCGCGCTCGACGGAGACGTGATACTTAAATGGAGCGCCCCTTCCGACGACGGCGCATCCGAACCGCCCATCGGAGCCGTCTACGTCATAAAAGCCGCCACCTACAACATAACATCCGACCTTTACGATGCGGTAATCGACAACCCGCCCTATACGCACATCGTCGAGATTTCGACGACCTCCGCTGCCGGGGCTCCGCAGGAGTATATCGTCCGCGGGATACTCTACCCCGGGACGACCTGGTATTTTGCCGTAAAAACAAGAGACAAAGCCGGCAACGTTTCTTCGTGGTCGGTCGGCGGCGGAGTAAACTCCGAGAATTCCGCGCCCGCGCAAGACCTCCCTCCTCCTCCGCCGCCGGGAATTACCGCGACTCCCGCCGGTTCAACGACAATTGATGTTTCATGGGATTTGCCGTCCTTCGGCGGTTATGACGATCGCGATATTTACTGGGTTTATCGGGCGACTTTTTCGTTCTCGTCGGAAAATACGGCTTTTGTCGAACATATAGCGACACGCACCCACCCGTCGTCTTCATTTACGGACACCGGCCTTTCGGTCGGTGTTACTTGCTATTACAGGGTAAAAACCCTTGATAAAGGCGATAACGACAACGGGCTTTGCAGCGCCGCGCTTATCTCGGAGCTTTCGGTAATCGCAAGCACTGTTCCGGCGGTTTCAGAGTCCATGAAAGTAACCGTCGTTTACGACGACAGGTCCGAGGTAAACAAGAATAACTACGGCGTTGTTGACGGTATAGAAGACGCCGACGGCACAGTATCATTTATCTGGCCGAAGGTTATCGGCGGCGGGTCTATAACAAACTATTTTGTCCGTGTGTCAAGTTCCAACGACATCAACACGACTTTTTATTTTTCCTCGGCGACTTTATCATCTGCCGTGAGTACTTATACGGTGAGCGGGCTGCCCCGCGGCGTTCGCTGGTATTGTCGGGTAAAAGCAAAAAATACCGACGAAGACGAAAGCCCCTGGACTATCTCGGATGGAATTTATGTGAGCCGTAAAACGATAGATTCAAGTTTATCCGATTGGTCCGGCAACTACGCGGCGGTGATAAATTCAGTGACGGTTTCAGCCGGCGACGCCTTGTGGCGCGATGCGATTTCCGACCAGAGATCCGATAATCACAGCTCCACGCAACTTGATATTTCTTCCGTCGGAATATCCTGTGACGAGTACAATTTATACATGTTTGTCGCTTTCGCGTCAACCGTGGCGGCGAATTTTGACGGCAGAAATTTTATCCAGATAATGCTCGACAACGGCCTCACTTCCACGGAAAGAGTGTTCAGGGGAAGAGGCGTCGGCTCGGAGGACAGTTATGTCTCCGGCGATACCGCGTGGGAGTATCTGTGCGAAATCGTAACGGACAACGATGTTTTCCGTGTCGAAGACAGCCAATTCTCAAACAGAAATTTCGGCGGATACTCGGAGCACAACGACAATTATTTTTATGAAGTGGCGATGCCTCTTTCAAATCTCGGCGGTAAAGAAAGATTTCTCGGCAAAACCGTTAATTTTACCGTCGCGACATTCTGGAATGATAACGGAGTAGTAGGCCAGTGGGGCGCAGGTAGTTCAAATATAGTTGATGTCGTCACATCTTCGGGAACCAACACCTGGAACGAGGTTTCCGACAGGGTAGTGGATTATTACATGGCCATAACGCTCTCGACGTCAGGCGCCATAACCGCGGTAAGCGGCGCGACGGCGAACAGTGTTCCTCCGATGACGGAGCCGCAGCCGGACGCCTCGGCCCCTCCGTCGGCGTTGGATTATATGCTTTACAATATTTTCGTTGATGCCTGGCGCGACGGCGACCCCGCGAACAATAATCCCACGGACACAAACAGTTACGGCGGCGACTTTCAGGGCGTAATGGACAGCGCGGACTACTTTAACGAGATGGGAATAAATATGCTGTGGTTTGCCCCCGTGCATCAGTTCGGCGGAGGAATCTGGGGTTACAACCTTGACGACGCCTATCAGTTTATGAGCAGGTTCGGCGGGAGAGATAAATATATTGAGATGGCGAAGAAGGTTAAAAATCGCAACTTAAAAACGATGCTCGACTGGGTTCCGGGACAGGTTGGCGGCAAGGATTCTCCGACGGGCAAAAAATATCCTAATTATTTCCAGGACGAAATCTTCGGCTACGGATTAAGGCAGGAGTTCGCCGAGCCGAGGGCGTATATGGTCAATAACGCGGTCTGGTGGTCGTCATTTACCGACGGATTCAGATTCGATAATCCAAAATTCTGGGACAATGGCGACGGCCCCGGCAGATACGAATTCTGCCGCGTTCTGCGGTTTGCCGTAGACAGATGGAACCCCGAACTCTACATGATGGGCGAGATACCTGGCACCGTCGGTAATTTCAACGAATACACCGGCTCTCTGGGACCGATGATTCACGGGGCTATTGATATGGCGAGCGGCGGTTATAAAGACGCGTGGGACCACCATATATGCGCGTGGGCAAGGCCGGGAGACGCCCAATCGCGAACGACCATCGGCGTGCGTTCGGGTCTCGACGAGCAGCAAGTGACATGGAAAAATGACCTCTCGATAAATCCGGTGATGATGGAAAACCACGACGAAACCCGGCTTATTTCAAGATACAGGCCCGGCGGAGCAAATGGCGAGTGGCAGCAGCGGGTGGCTTATATGACGGCTTTTCTCGTCGGCGGGCCCGCGAAGATTTTCTACGGCGGCGAAGTCGGGCTTGAAGGCCCTTACGGCGGCGGCTCGTCGGAGAAGATGGACAGAAACGGCAACGTCCGCCAGATGCTGTTCAACCGCGCCAATGAGTGGCCGTGGATAGCCGTCAGAGACAGCATAAGAAGAACACTTCAGGCGAAAGCGAACTTCCCCGAACTCAGGGGCGACCCCAAAAAAGGCGGCCGCGGCTGGTATACGGGCGGACAGTATGACGACAACGTTCTTGTCGTTGCCCGCACATGGGCCAACCCCGACAGAAAATCAATCGTTATGATAAACCGCTCGGCGGGGAACGTCCAGATGAGCAGTGTGGGCACAGGCGATAACAATACTGTCTATAAAGATTGGTTGACCGATAAAAATTTTACTACAAATGCAAGCGGCATTCTTCAGGATAATGATAATACGGACGGAGATGGTAACCTTAATACTTTTAATGTGGATTCGCATAACGGCAGAATTTTAATCAGGGGCGGATACGACTGGGTGAATATAACCGGTTCCGTCAAAGACGGGGCGGGAAATCCTGTCCCGGGCGCGGTCGTTGATATTGACAGAAAAAGTCACTGGACGACGACTACCGACGCCGGCGGTAACTACTCGCTGTCGGGGGATTTAAGAAAAGTCCTGACGGGCAATCGCACAATACGCGTATGGGCAAACGGTTTCGGCATCGTAGATATCTCGACCAACATTGTGATAGCGGGCGGTGTAAACAGGACGCAAAATTTCACTCTGACTGCCGACAACGCGCCGCCCCAGCCGCCTACGAACCTGAGCGGTCGGCCCAGAAAAAATGCCGCTATGATTTTCTGGCAGCCGAACACGGAGGGGGACATCCAGTCGTATATCGTTTATAGAAGCACGGTTTCCATTGCCGCCGGCTCATTCCCCGCGCCGTTAGTCGAGATTTTTTCTCCGTATTATTATGACAACAATTTTGACGGTCGGATAAATTCCGACGGAAAACACGTGGATCTTCTTGAAAACGGCGCCACATACTATTACCGTGTCCGCGCTGTTGACAGGAGCGGGAACAAATCCGCGCTTTCAAATCAAATAGCGATCGTTCCAAGACCGATAAAAGCCACCTTCTGGGTTGATACTAGAGATAGCGGGCAGTCGGTCGCATCCGTGGATGTGGAGGGAGACGCTCTGGCATTCGGCGATACCAAACCTGAAAGGAACGTCCGGGGATGGACACAATTGTTTTCCAACGGCGATGGGACATTCCAGAGAACTTTTGATATGGATGATTCCGACTTTATAGAATACAAATACGTGATTACGACCTCCGGCGGAGGAAGGATAGGGGAGGGCGACGCGGGGCATTTGTTCAATGACCCCGCAGGGACCAATGGGGCGGAAAATCGCGGCGAGATTTATCTTGACGCCATACCCAATGTGGAAATCAGGGACGAAGGCGACGGAACGATGCTTTTGCCGAACGTTTGGCGGTGGTATCAGGACAGAGCGCCGAGAGCGCCGTCGGGGGTTGGGATTTCAGCCGGTCCAAACATTTTAACAACCGGCTGGACAAAAAACGCCGAGCCGGATTTACAATATTATACCGTTCAACGTTCGACATGGAATTCGGGATTTTCGGGCGCGGTCGCATCGGTTAACATCGGCAAGGACCAGATTAGTTATGTCGACACGAATCTGCTCAATGGCAACACTTATTACTACAGGATCAGGGCGATAGACAGAAGGGCGAATATCGGCGATTGGTCTTCAACCATTTGGGCATATCCTCGGGCGGCGGATACAACCGCGCCTGTATCGCCATCGGGGTTGGCCGCGTATGGTTCGGGAACAAATGGGCTTGGATCGGTTGAAGTAAGATGGAATGCAAATTATGAAGGCGATTTGGCGGGATATAATATTCACCGCTCGACGGAAAGCGAGTTTGCGCCCGTCGCCGCCAATAAGTTAAACATCGTTTTGATTTCGCCGTCGCAGGAACCGCTTTACACCGACAAAAACACAACAACCGGCACGCAGTACTATTACAAGATTGTTGCAATTGACGACAGCGGCAACACCTCAAACCCTTCCGTTCAACTTTCCGTAAAAATCATTCCGGTGACATTTAATGTCGATATGGGAAATATCAATCCTTCAAACGTTCAAATACTCGGGAACACAAAACCGCTCGATTGGAGCGGAACAAATAGTTTGACGTGTCCGGCGGCCAGTACCTACACGATTACACTCGGCTTTGTTTCGGGAACTACGCTCTGGTATCGCTACGCCTATAACTCGGCTTCCGTCGAGGAACAGCCGTTTGCGACGTCTTCCTCGCAATACCGCGAGTATGTAATCGGGTATTCCACCGCCGTCGTCAGTAATGACTGGGAGCAAAACCCCGATATGGTTTCAGGCGTCAAGGTTTACGGCGGCGTCAACAAAGCATATCTTTACTGGGACGCGAACACGACCGCAGAGGATATCGCTGGATATAACATCTATCGCTCCGAGCCGCCCTCGACTACGCCCACACTTAAATTAAATGCGGGGCCCACGAGTTATATTCAACCCTATACCGTCACAGGACTGGACACCGGCTCTACATATTACTTTTCGGTAAAAGCGGTTGATTCGGGGAGTCAGGTTTTGGAAAGCACCGCCGCCTCGGTCGTTCCTGTTTTCATATCTTCGAGAGTTTACGTCCATTTCGGAATCCCGTTTTCAGTCGGACAATCAAGCGCGCCGTGGGGCGATGCCGACAAAATAAAGATGTATCTGGCCGTGCACAACTCGACGGATACGGATCTTTCCGTCTGGAACACTTCCGAAAGAGCAAATGTTACTGACGGAAAAATGGTGATGACGGCCTCCGGCGACGGAACATATCGCGCTATGGTTCCTTTGGCTGTCGGAAATCGCTACAATTTTACATTCTTCGCGCAGACGACAAACAATCCTCCGTCGGGCTTGAACGGCAACACCGAATATTACGATACAGTCCCGGATACGGGGAGTTTTATAGTTTCCAATTCATCAACGGGTATTTCTCCTCCGGCGGGCGTATCGGCTGTTTTTGCGCCGTTCGGGATAACCCGCGACGCCAGGCGTGTTCTGGTTTTGCCCTCTGATATTGCGGCCGGCTCCACGATGTACGTCTTTGCGAACTTCGGCTCCTCACCCACCGCGCCGACTTATATACAGGCCGTCGGCGGAAATAATAAAGTTACCCTTTACTGGTCGGCGCCGTACGGTTCGCCGTGGACGTATCCGTCTCCTGAAAAAACCGGCAATGTCCCTCTGGGCGGCGGCGAGTCGATGAAAGCGGCCGATGTCGTTGCCGGCGGAGTGTACCACATTTTCGTCACCACATATAACCACGGCTCGTTTAATTCTTATACCGCAACAGTCACGCTTTCGGGCGGAACGATGAACTATACGTTTACGGGGCTTCAAAATGGCGTAACTTATTACTATCTTATGCGTTCATCCGATACTTTCAAGGGACTTGTGGGAAATAATTTCAGCGTTTTGTCGGCGACCGTAAGCGCTCAGCCCACGTCGGCGGCGGTTCCCGTAAGTGTCAGAGTAAACCGCGGGGCGCATCCATTGTGGAAAGCGGTGAGAAAAACAATCGCTTTTCAGGAAGGCACAAGCGTTCCCGCATGGGACGCCGACGGGAAGTCAAATATCACGCTGACAGGTAAAGCGGTAAATATGGTCGCCCCCGCCGATGATGCAACCGAGCAGGAATTCTCGGCGAACCTCATTCCGGGCACCTCGTATAATTTCATACTTTTCGCATACTCCACTTTTTCTATTGCGGGGCTTGAAACAAACACCACTTATTTTGATACCGTGCCGAACTTCGGCGCCGGCGGAATGATAACATCGACCTCGACCATTTCTATAACAGGGCACGGCAAAGCGCTTTGCGGGCCGGCGGGGCCGGCTTCCGACGCAAGACGGATTTTGTATGTTCCGACCGATTTACCGTCGGGCTCCACACTTTACGTCTACTGCAACTTCGCCTCCAGCCCGAGCGCGGTTTATCTAAGTGCGTCCGTCGTGAGCACGTTTTCCGTCCAACTCGAATGGACGCCTTACGGCGCATGGGGAACGAGCGGCGAAAGTTTGAAAGCCGCCGACGTCATAGCCGGCGGACATTATTATGTATGGCGTTCAAGCGTCAGTTCGGCGGGGCCGTGGAATCTCTGGGTTTCGACGTCGGCGAGAAACTGGATTGACGCGGATCTCAACGCGCCGGGCGACGGGCTGGGGCTTGAAGCAGGGCGGACTTATTTTTATGTCGTCGTGTCGTCGGACTCATATAGCGGAAACTTTATACCCAATATGTACCGCGCCGGCGCGCCGGAGTTTTCCTCGTCGGACGCATCCGTCACGCCGCGCGAAAAAGCGCCGGTCTATTTCAAAGTCGAAAATAATTTCTTCGACGAAAGATACGTCCGCGCGATAGAAATCGCCATACTGCGCCCTCACCCCGCCCCTCTCCCATCGAGGGAGAGGGAGTTTTTGCCGCATAGTTTCCTCTCCCCTTATCAAAAGGGGGATGGCTGCAAATACCCCGTCAAACCTTCGGTTTGCCACCCCTTTAATAAAGGGGAATACAGCCGGGGTATTATTCCCCTCTTTTAGAGGGGTGTCCGAAGGACGAGGTGTTATTCCCCTTTTACAAAAGGGGTGTCCCGAAGGGACGGGGTATTTGAGGGGTAAAATGATGGCGCGATTTTAACAGGATATGTGATAAAAAAAGTCAAGGGTAAACCCTTGACTGGGAGGTAGTTATGATGTACAGATTGTTTAGGTTGTTGTTGTGCGCCGCAATGGCCGCGTTAGTGGGCGCTTCGGCGCTTTTTGCGGCATCGGCCAACGCCCCTTGGGGCGACGCAGCGCAGATACAGGTCGGGGTGGTGATTCATCCGGGTGTCAGCGTCCCGGCGTGGCCGGAAGTCAACAAAAACGATATAACCGGAGACGCCACATCGTTCATCGTTGCGGGGAAAAGCGCGATGGAAGCCGTCGGAGACGGCACTTACCAGTTCAGAACCGACCTGGTACCCGGTGGCGTCTATAACTATATCTTTGGCGCCAGGATAATGCAGGGCGCATGGGGGTTCGATGCCGAAAAAGATTACGCCGAACCTATCCCCGACGGTTCCCAGCAGGACGACTCGGGCAATTACGCGACGAGCGATCCCGGCACTTTCGTATCGCTATCCTCGACGGCGTACTCGTCGACGGGCGATGGCGGGGTGTCGTACGTCAATATCGTCGTCGACAACAATGGAAATTCAAGAAGAAAGTTAGATATGCCCACGGTTGATCCGGGCACGACCATTTACGTCTTCAACAACTTCGGCTCGCTTCCGCGCGGAGTCGCGAATTACTCTGTGAAGATATCGTCCGGACGGGTGGATCTCAACTGGCAAGGCGCGCTGGGAACGTGGGGGTCGGGTATGCCTTCCGTCGACGCCCTCGGCGGGAGAAATCTGCTCTACGTCAGCACGTCCAACTCCGCGGGGCCTTACTCGCTTCTGGCGGATCTCGCCGGAACGGCCACGCATTACGCTCACTCGGGACTTGCCAACGGTACGTCGTATTATTTCATATTCGTCTCATCCGATCCCTACGGAGGTGTAACGCTGTCCACATACACTGCGTCGAAATCGCTTTGGGCGAATCTTTCGCGCGGCATACCGCCGACCGGCACGATGTGGAACTCCGGCGAATACGCGCATAATGATAAATACGGCAAGCCGTCGGGCCCCGTTCCGGTCTATTTCAAAGTCGAAAATATCGACGAGAACTACGTCAGGGAGCACGGCGATCTCGTTTATCTGACTCCGTGGCACGAGGACGGCAGATTATACCGACACAAGATTCAGGGCGTGTTTCTTTCCGCTTATCTGCCGAAGGGATGAGGATAAAATATAGAATTAAGTAACCGATACAAACGCGTTGGCACATTACGTAAAATCTCCCCTAACCCCTCTTTTTCAAAGAGGGGGAATAAGGGAACAATCCCCCTTTATTAAAGGGGGATAAAGGGGGATTTTTGAAATCGTCTCGTTTGTATTAAATTGCTGATATGAAAAAATCGAAGACGTTTCTATCGGTGGCTCTTTTAGTCGTCGCGTTTGCGTCGGCGGGTAGGATTTGCGCCCAACTCCCCGCCGGCGCGGGCGCGTTCGCGCAGTGGGGGAATTTCCAGAAAAAAATAGCCCTCCAGCGCGGCGTCGGCGTAAGCGCATGGGAAGACCGAGGCGACATAAGCTACGAGCAGTACGGGATGTATGCCGCGACGATGTCTCCCGTCGGAGACGGCACGTATCAGATAAAATTTGATTTGTATCCGGGCGCGGAATATAATTTCGCGTTCTTCGCCGTTTCGACGACGCCTTTGGCCGGCGTCACGACAGGTCTCACTTATTTCGACGCCGTTCCGAATCACGGCTCGGACGCGGCTTTCATCGCCTCGACCTCGCCCGCGGCGCCGCTTGCTTCCGATACGCGCTCGGCGGAATACAGGTCCATAGGCGGCGACGCCCGTCGATACGTCGCAATACCGGATCTCGCGCAGGGCACGACGTTTTACGTTTTCAGCAATTGGGCTTCGACCCCATCCGCCCCGACGGACCTTCGCGCCCGGCCCGGCGACTCCAAGGTTCATCTTACATGGGGCGCGCCCTACGGCTGGTGGGGCACGGGCTCCCAACAATACAAAGCCATTGATGTAATCGCGGGGGGAGCGTATGTTATTTACCGCTCGTCGGTGGCGGCGGGCGGCCCATACGAAATAGTGGCCTCGACTCCCGGACATTGTTTCTCATGGACGGATACGAACGTTCAGAACGGAGTGCGATATTATTACGCCGTCTCGTCGAGCGACGCTTACAAAGGCGACGCCGAGGGGGTTCTCGGCGATGTCAATTTATGCTCGGACGCGGCGTCGTCACAGACGCCGGGAGCATCTCCGGGTCAGGCGGTTCCGATAAGATTCAGAGTCGAAGGCATCGACTGGAAGGTGATAAAAGAGAAGGGTTATCTCGCGTGGCTCACGCCGAACGCGGCTTCGGATGGGGCGCCGCCGTGCCCGCCCGCAAGAATCCCCGCGCGGCTCGTCGAAGTAAAACTTTCGAAAACATTGAAAGACAGAATAAGTGATGCGATTAGATGGTTGTTGTAGTGTAGGGGGCTTTATGTTCGTAACAAATTTACGTATTTACGCCCTGTAGTGTAGGGGCTTGTCCCCGTAGGCAAAAGGACTTGTCCCCGTAGGCAAAAGGACTTGTCTCCGTAGGCAAAAGGACTTGTCTCCGTAGGCAAAAGGGCTTGTCCCCGTAGGCAAAAGGGCTTGTCCCCGTAGGCAAAAGGACTTGTCTCCGTAGACAAAAGGGCTTGTCCCCGTAGACAAAAATGGAACCACCAAAAAAAATCCGGCTGGAAAAAGAACTATATTCACAACCCGGAAGAATATATTTTGTTACTGTTAATACAAATTTTAAAAAAGGTTTTTTTATAGAGGACAACTTTAATCGCGAAATTATACAGTGTTTATTGACGGAGAGAAATAACAGATATAGTATTTTCGTATATTGTTTGATGCCTGACCATATTCATTTTTTAATTTCAACAAATGCTGAAAATTATTCAATTACTGATTTTGTGAATAGATTTAAAGGATTGACAACAAGAATTGGTTGGAAATACGGTGTTGAAAAAGTTCTATGGCAAAGAAGATTTTACGATCATATATTAAGAAAGCAAGAAGATGCTAAAAAAATTGCGGAGTATATAGTTAGCAATCCTGTAAGAAAAGGTTTGGTTAAAAATTGGAAAGAATATCCATATTGTGGGTATATAGATGAATTTTAAATTACGCCCGTGTAGTGTAGGGATTTATGCCCGTAACAAATTTGCGTATTTACGCCCACAAGGGGCTACATTGCATACGTATTTACGCCCGCAAGGGGCTACACTACTGTTATTATTTATTTGCAATTTGCTTTATGCTCTTGAAATCGGAACTCCTGCGGGTGAGACGGGCGGCTTTGCGACGCAGCAGAAACATTTTTACGGCGACTATCTTTCGTCGGGCTCGCCTTCGGACTCCGTTTGGAGTTCGTCGGCGGCGATGACACGCGAGGCGCTCGCCGACGGCACGACGATATACTTCGCGGACATTCCGGTAACGGCGGGCAACACCTTTTACTACTATTTTAAAACTCAATCGTCGGGCGAGCAAAAAACGCCGGTATACAGAACTATCTACGTCAGCAGTTCGAATCCCGGCGAAATTATCGTCGACGGAACGGCGTATCCGGCGGCGGGTCTCGTTGCGGCGGCTACGGTCTGGCACAACTTCTCGGACGCTCCGCCGCCTCCGGCCAATCTCACTTCTTTCTGGTCAGCCGCCAACGACTTCGTATCTCTTGAATGGGACAACCCGCTTTTCGACGGAACCGCTGTTTTCGATCTTACGGGCGGAGGCGGTTATGAGATATGGCGCTCAAGCGTATCGTTTTCCGACGGTATGGCCGTGATATCTTCCGTCACGGCGATTTTAAGCCGCATGAGTTTTCCTGATTCGTCCGTCGAGGCGGGCGCGACTTATTATTACCGCGTCCGCGCCTACGACGCGTATCTTCCGCCAATGCTTTCGTCTCCCGCGCAAACTTCGCCCGCATCGAAAAGAAATTACGTCACGGTTGCCCTCGAGGTCGACGTATTCGCGCTATCGGGAGTAACCGGGGTTTCCGTTATCGGAGATTTCACCTCGCCGCCGTTTTACAAAGGCCGTCTGAGTATGGATTACGCCGGCGGCGGCAAATGGCGGCTCGAACACGCCGACGCTTCGCTTTACTCCGGAGCGCTCATCAAATACAAATATCTCGTCAACGGCGAACTTTATGAACCCGATCTGCCGCCTGCGCTCGGAGGGCCGTACAGAAATGTCGCGATAAAGGATGAGGGTTCGCGCAGAATGACTATTAAAGACGTCTGGTCGGTCTGGACTCCGACGGGAACGCCGTCGAACCTGCCGCGGTTTATGACGGCTTTTTCCGCCGAGCCGTCCGCCGGCGCCGTCAAAATCACATGGGACTGCGACCCCTTTTCGACGGGCACTCTTCTGGGTTACGCACTTGAGCGCTCGTCGTTCGCCGCCGGCGGTTATTCCGTAATATCTTCGCCGGATATCCTGGGCCCCGCGACATTCTACTACTCGGACGTCCTCGCCGACGGCTCGACGGCTTTCTACAGGATCGCCGCCGTATCCTCGTCGGGACAATGGTCGGAGTTCTCCGATGCCGTAAAGGCCAATCCTCCGTCCGTCGGGGAATCTCTGCCGCGATACAATCCCGCCGCCCAAGAGGTTTTCGCGGCGGGCGATTTTATTTGCGATATCGGTAATCTGACGGGTGAAGTCATACTTGCGTGGAATGCCGCGTCTCATGACGCGGCCTACGGCGCGGCGAGCGCATACATTGTCAAATACGCGACATTCCCGATAATCGGCGCCGATTCTTTTCATCGCGCAAAGACCGCCGGCGCGGCGCGCGGTTTGCCGTTGGGCGCGACGGGGCGTCTGACGACTTTGAACCTCGGCGGGGACTGCCCGGGTTTTTACTTTGCGGTCTGCGCGGTCTACGGCTCGTGGCACGTCGTGGGATTTTCAACTTCCGTCGTGGCGGTAGCCCCCAAGGCCTTCGACGCCAAGGATGGCGGCCTCGTCGTCAAAACGTTGCGTTTCGCGGGATCCTCGCCGGAGGCGCCGAGCGTGGCGGCGATGGAGTTTCCGCCGGGTGCGCTTCAACAGGGCGAATATCTCGGAGTCATAAAAAATCTCGGGGAATTACGGCTCGACGGATCGGTCGCGGCCAAGATAGACGCGGCCAATTCACTCGCCTCGCGTGATGCCAGATTCGGCTATGTCGCGGATAACGAGAACCTTGCGTCGTCGAGCGTTTTCGCTTTCGATCTTTACGATTCGGCGAAAAACGATTACTTTAATCCCGTCGCCGGCAGAAGAGCGCGCAAAGACATAGTCGTCTCGCTGTCTTACGCAGGGCTGTCCATTGTGCCGGAGGAGTTGAAAGTCGCGCGCCTCAACGAAAAAAACGATTTCTGGCGGATACTGAAAGATATCAAACCCGATATAGACCGCGACGCCAAGCTCATAAAGTTCAAAACTAAGGAACTCTCGGTCTACGCACTCTTTCGCGCGCCGGCTCCCGCCGCCGATCTTTCGAACGTAGCGGTTTATCCGAACCCCTTCAAGCCGCACGACGGCTTACGCGAAACGGGCGACTATTCGACGGGAATCAGATTCACCAACCTCACACGGAACGCGGATATCAGGATTTATAATATAGCCGGCGAATTGGTCAGATACAAAGGGCTTGAAGCCGACGAGATCGGAGAGTGCCGCTGGGACGCCATGAACGACGACGGTGAACGCGTCGCAAGCGGCGTTTACATTTTCATTGCGAAAGATGAAAGCGTCAAGGTCGGCAAAAACCATTTCACAGGAAAAGTGGGAATTGTAAGATAAAGTGGTCAGTGGATAGTGGTTAGTAAATAAAACGGATAATATATGAGAAAATTGTGTCTTTCGACTAGTGTTTCGACGGCAACTCGCGGACGAGGACGGCCCCTGCGACGGATTGCCCTTGTCCTTGCCTTTACTATCCACTATACACTGACCACTAACCACTCTCTACACGCCGCCGGCACGACATCCGCGACTTTTCTTAAACTCGGTGTCGGGGCGAGACCGGTGGGGATGGCCTCGGCGTTCGCAGGCGTGGCCGACGACGTCAACTCCGTCGCATGGAACCCTGCGGGGCTCGCCTCAGTCGACGCGAAAGAATTTTCGTTTATGCATCTTGAACATTTTCAGGACGTGCGCTACGATTCGCTGTGCTATGCTCATCCTATGAAAAAAACGGTCGTCGCATTCGGCTTTGGCTATCTGTATACCGACGAGATAACAAGGACTTTCATAGACGACGATGTTTATGCGGGTTTTCGCGCGCAGGGAGATTACCGGCTCCAGGATAGGACGTTTTTTGTTGCGGCGGCAAGACGAATCTCCGATGATAAGGCCGTCGGAGCGCTCGTCAGGTGGCTTTCGGAGAGGATAGAAGATAATGAAGCGACGGGGCTCGCCGCCGACGTCGGATATCTTCATCTCGTGACGGACCGTCTCGCGTTCGGTTTGTCCGTCCAGAATATCGGCGGGACGATAAGATTCATCGCGGCCGACGAAATGCTGCCGCTGACTTTTCGCGCGGGCTTCGGATATGACGTTGTCGCCGGAAAACTCAAACTCGCGCTCGACTTCGTCAAGCCCGTCGACTATCAACTTTCGATCAATCTCGGCGCCGAGTACAGGGCGTTTGACGCGCTCGCCGTCAGAGGCGGATGGAGCTTCAAAGATTTGTTCTACGACGACCGGCTTAACGGAACATCCGGCGCGGCTCTGGGGATGGGGTTTTCTTTTCACAATTATTCTCTTGACTACGCTTTCGCGCCTTATGGAGAGCTCGGTTATTCTCACAGAATATCGTTCGGGGGAAAGTTTTGAAAAAGCAGGGTTTAGAAAGACAGGGTTTAGGGCATAGGGTCTAGGGTTTAGTAAAATGAATAAAAAACAGAGTATAAAAAAGACAGGGTTTAGGGTTCAGGGTTTAGGGGTTAGGTTTTTTTTCTTTTTTCTTTTTTCTATTTTCTATCCCCTAACCCATAGACCCTATACCCTGCTTTATGCTACAACCCCCCACACAATTGCTATCGACGGCAACATCGCCGAATGGCGCAAAGACGAGTTGATTTACGACGACTCCTGGAACGACTCTCCGTGGGGCGCGCAAAATGAAATCCACCGATTGTACGCCACATGGGACGACTCGGCTTTGTACCTTGGAGTATCGGGCGTTCAGAAGGACGGCAACAACCTTATCGTCTACATAGACACATCCCCGCTCGACGGAATCGCGGACGCCTCCCTTCTGAAAGATCCGGGTAATCCCTCGGGGATGTGGTGGTGGCGCAGAGGGAATAAATTCGCCCACGGCTTCAGACCGGATTTTCAGTGGCATCTTTACGAGATGAAACTGGATCCCGCGGATGGCCACGGATTTTTCCGGCTCTATCCCGACGATACGACCGCGAATCTCAACGGCTCCGTCGCGCAGAAGGCCTCCGGCGGGGGCGCGGGCAATATCGGTTACGCCGAGATAAAGATACCGTGGCAGATTTTATTCGGCGCGGCATCTTTCCCGTCGGGAGAGGAAATCAGAATCGCGGCGGCTGTCACGGGCGGTATGGATACGCGAGGCACGCTCGATTCTTCCGACGATCTTTTCGGCTCGGCGCGCGACACGATACCCGACCAAAAGGCGGTTTTCCCCGAAGTATGGCACGATTCTTCTACGATAGACACGTGGCTCGCTCTGAATCTTTCGGGAACCTCCGGCGACCGGTCGCCGGTGCCGCGCTCGCTCGTCTTAACTCCGCAAAGTCCGTTCGATGCGAAGGTTTCCTGGCAGACGCGCGGGATCATCGAAAGCAATCTCGACGAATACCGGCTGTATTACGCCCAAGACGGAACCGACGGGCGTTACGTCCGCGCGGCATCGACGGAGACGTCCGCCGCGATAGAAGGCCTCGTCGCGGGTGCGACCTATCATTTTTTTCTGAGGGCGGTATATTCGGGCGAGGGGGAAGGCGGTTGTTCTGAAACGTTGGTTTCGCGGCTGCTGCGCCCTTCGCTCGCGCATTCGGCGCAAAGTGTATTTTGCTTTCCCGGTAAAATCCTCGATATTGAAGTCGAATCCTCCGCCGCGCCGTCGGCGGTTGCGTTGCGCTATTTGTTTGACTCTGAAAATGTCTGGCGCACGTCGGCGATGAACATCGCCGGATCCAAGGCCTCATACGCTCTTTGGCTGCCTTCAATCCCGGCCACACTGAAATATTATTTCGAAATAACGGACTCGGCCGGCACTCATCTTCTGCCCGCCTCGGCGCCGGCCTTCTCGTATGCCGTAAAGATAGAGTCGCGCGGTTCGGCGTACGCGCCGCTCTCGACGCAAACTTCGACGCTCGATTTCGGGGGAGGAGTCCTGATGGAAATACCGCCGGACGGGCTCTCGACCGCGACGACCATCTATTTCGAATATTCATCGTCGAACGGCGATCTTTACGGCGACGGCGGACTCAGAGCGCTCGCGTATTACGATTTTTACGCGCTTGATAGAAGCGGCAGCCGCGTCGGAGTGGTTTTCGAAAAGCCCGCGTTGATTAAGCTCAGATATTTCGACGACGACATCGCCGGCGTATCCGAATATGAGCTTTCCGTCGGGCGCATAGCCGGCGCAAGAAACGTGGCGCTCAAAGGAACGGTTTCCGCGGCCGAAAATAAAATATCTTTCGAGACGTCCCATTTTTCCCGCTTTGCGATTTTTTCAGGAGAGACGGCCGTCTCGCCGATTGCCGGGCCGCTTAAAAAAGTCGTGCGGCCCACATTTAATCCGTCTCTGGGCGAAGTCGTGGAGTTCGACTGCGAGACGCCGTCGAAGATAGAAATATTCGATATGCGCGGTCGCCTAATCCGGACTTTTGACGGGAACTTCTGGGACGGCCGCGATTCGCTCGGCTCCAAAACTGCGCCCGGCGTATATCTTTATCGTCTCAGTACGCCCGAGCCGGGAAGAAAGAATATTTACGGCAGTTGTGTGGTAATCAGGTAACCGTGTGTTAATCGGATAACAAATTGAGTCAATTGAAAAACCCTTATCACGTCATTCCCGCGAAAGCGGGAATCCAGAGTTTCAGTCGTAGTATGGATTCGTCCCCGAATGTCTTTATCGGGGATAACAACATTCGGGAATGACCCCCGATAAAAACGTTCGAGGGCAGGCATACGGGAAAAAGGTTGGTTTTTCAATTGACTCAAATTAAAAGGTGAAAATATTTACGGTGGCTGGCTCGATAAAATGATGATGACGAAACATTCGTTTGCGCGTCTTCGCGCGGCGGCATTGGCGGCAGCGGTGCTATGTGTTTGCGCCGCGGCGTCGAGATCCTACGAGCCGGGCGCAAACGCGGCTATTTTATCGTCGGCGGGAGGCGGCGCCGCCGCGATGTCGGCGCATTATGTCTGGCTCAATCCCGCCGCCGCGGCCTTCGCCGCCGACGGATTTGCGTCGAGCGTCGGCTATAAAAAGTTTTTCGCCGGGGTTGACACTTCCGCCGCAGAAGGAGTGCCGGGATATATCAGGCCGGACATCTCCGAGACGACGCTCGAAGTTCTCTGTCCGTTCGGCGACGGTCTGACGGCCGGCGCGGGATTCTATTCGCTCGGGCTCAAGGATTATTTTTCGCGTCAGAACCTGGTTCTTTACGCCGCATATCCGGTCGGGGGCTCGACCTATTCCTCGCAGGGCGATCATCTGTCGTCGGATGACCGTATCGTCATAGGCGCCGCGCTCAAACAGGTTTCGATTTCTTATGTCGCGGACGAATATACCTCCGATTTTTTCTCCGTGTACTCAGGGCGTAAAAGCGCGCTGACTCTGGACGTCGGGGCGATATATACCGCCGGTCGTCTGCGATTGGGAGTCGTCGGGCGCAATCTCATTCCAGCGAATCTCGGCATCTATGAAAACGCGCCTGAGGATGTCTCCTTCCTCATCGGCGCGGCGGCGGTCTTCCGGCCATACGAGTTGCGGCTCGACTTCGCCGCATCAGGATACAAGGGTTTCACCGAAGCGATACCTTCGGTCGAGATAAAAGCCGGCGCGGCGGATTTTCGTCTGGGCGTCAATTCGTCGCAGGCGGCCGCCGGCGCGACCCTGCGTTCCGGCGATATTGCCCTGACGGCGGCTTTCATATATCCCTACGTGATATCCGGCGGCTTCGGCGATTTCGCGGCCGAGTTTTCTTACAGGATAAAATAATGACAATTTCGGCGAAGGACAAAACCCCGCACACCTTTCTCTTCGGCGCGGAACTCGCCGCCCAGACGGCGGTGTTGCTGTGGATCGCTCTGGCGCTCGCAGTAGTTTTCGTTTCTCTAAGGGCGCCGCAGCACATAATTCTTGTGTATCCGGCTTCCGTCCTCGTAATTTTTTTGAGTCACATTTTTTCGGGAACGTCCGTCGCGGCGTCATTGCTGGCTTTTTTTACCATAATCTCTCTCGTCGGCGCGATAGCCGCTTCATCGGTGACGAACAGGGCGACTTTCATCTCGTCTCTGGCGCTCTCATGGGCGGTGTTTTTCGCGGCGCTGAAATACGCGGCTATAATGGATTCCCGTCGGGCGGCATTCGCGGAAAAATCGGAAGAGTTTGAGATAGCTCTTAACGAGACGCGGCGGTTTGCGGCGGAGCATTCAGAGACCGCCGCTGCCTGTGAACGCAGGATAGAAAACTATTCTAAAATGGCCGCGTTTCTGCGCGCGGTGTGCGGCCTTCTTGACGCGGAGGATTTTTTTGCGGCATTGAGCGGCAGGTTCGCCGGCTATCTCGGCGAAGGCGCGATGCTTTCCTTCCGCTCCGCTCCGCCGGATTTTGTGGCGGCCGCCGGCGGAAGCGCGGGCGCGTTCCATGCGACCGGAGCATTTTTCGTCTCCGCCGATTCGAGGCGCATAGCCGCGACTTTTCTCGACGAAGTCCCCGGGCGCGAATGGGTTTTGGTCGAAAAAACTTCCCGGGCTCTGACCGACGACGATAAGCGTTTTCTTTCTTTGGCTCTTGATTTTTCAAGGACGGCGGCGGCAAATGCGATGCTTTACGAAAAAACTCAGAAACTATCCATACTCGATGAACTCACGGGAGCGTATCTGAGGGGTTACCTTATGGAGCGCTTTGATGAGGAATTTACGCTCGCGCGCGGACACGGCGCTCCCCTTTCGGCGCTTATGTTCGACATCGATCATTTCAAGAGCATTAACGACGAACACGGACACACCGTCGGAGATGAAGTGCTAAAAGCCATTGCTCATTCGCTCAGGAGGCGACTGCGCGAGACCGACATCCTCGGAAGATACGGGGGGGAAGAGTTTGTCGCCGTAATGCCGCATACGGACTGCGCCGCCGCCCTGGCCGTCGCCCAAGAAGTCCGATCGATGATAGAACACGAAAGATTCTTCGCCGGACCGGCGTCCGCGGCTCTCCGTGTGACGGTAAGCGTGGGCGCGGCTTCGATGGAATCGTCCGACGAATCCTGGCAACAAATTCTCTCTCGCGCCGACAAGATGCTTTATGCGGCCAAAATATCCGGTCGAAATCGCGTGATGCCGTCGCCGGATAGCGGATCGGGAGCAAAACCCGGCCCTGATAAAAATTAAGGATATGAACTTTATCGGATACGTCTACCCTCACATCGGTTACTTCCTGTCGGCGGCTTTTCTGTGGTCACTGACGATGACAGCCGCCAAACCCCGGGCGATTGCGGCGGCTGTCTCGACCGCAGCGGTTCTGATATGGGTGTTTCCGATACTGTGGCCGACAATCGGGATGGAGTCGCGCGCGATCGTCGGGCCGCTTACATTTTTTGCGATATCGGCGATATTCGCCTCGGATTTCTATAAATCACTCGGCCGCGCGGCGAGGGGTTGCGCCGCGAAAATAGATGAGATGGGATGCCGGCTCGCCGTCGAAAAAGAGCGACTCGCCGCCGCGACTGCCGGGGCTATTAAGCTTCAGCGAGATCTCGACAAAACGACCGCCGACTTCGTCGCGGCTAAAGAAACGCTCTCGCAAATGAATAAAGAGGAACTCTGCGAAAATATAACCCGCCTCGTTTCATCGGTCGAGGGAGTGTCGGGCGTCCGTGTTTTCGACCACAAGGGATCGTGCCTTTCCGCCTTTCCTCGCCTTCCGTCGGAAAGCCACTCGGCCGACGTGCGTGTCTTTTTTGAGAACGGTCCAATGCCGTCGAACGGAAATTATTTTTTCGGCGCGATATCGGACGGGAACAGGCGGCTCGGCGCGATATTGGCGGAGTTTGTGTCGGCCCCTGCGAGCGACCGCCTTAGCGCCGTTGAAAATCTATTTTCCGTATTTGCTCTCGGCTATCGCCGCGCGGCGCTCTTTGAAGAGTACGAATCGAAATCGCGCCACGACGCGCTCACCGGACTTTTTAACCGGCGTTATTTTTTTCGGAAACTCGACATCGAGATTAAGCGAGCGCACAGATACGGAAGCGGTTTCGCTCTGCTTATGCTCGACGCGGATAACTTCAAAAAAGTCAACGACACTTACGGACATCCGGCCGGCGATGCGGTGCTCGTCAAAATATCGTCCGTGCTTGCGGCGTTTGAATATCCGGGCGCTTTCGTCGGAAGGTACGGCGGCGAGGAGTTTGTCGTCTGCCTGCCTTACTGCGATTCCTCAACGGCGCTCGAACAAGCCGAACGCGTGCGACGTTCGATAGAGGCCGCGGATTTTTCGGATAATCTTCGGGGAATGATACAATTCCACGTAACGGCGAGCGTCGGCGCGGCCGTATATCCGGATTCAGGCGTTACGGGAGCGGCTCTATGCGCCGCCGCCGATAATGCTCTCTACGCGGCTAAAGAAAGCGGCAGAAACCGCTCGGTACTCTCAAGTCGCCCGTCCGCGCCATAAGCGGCAAGAATGACTTAACGGAGGAAATTATGCTGGAAAAACTCGTTTCAAGGATGACCCCGAAATGGCGCGACACGACGGTGGCTCTCGTTTTTCTTTCGCCGTTTCTGGCCGTTTACGCCGTTTTTCTCGTCTATCCGATTTTTTACTCGATGTATCTGAGTTTCAGGACGGTGAGCGTCGATACCGACATGTTCAACGTTTTTTCAGATATGAGATTTACCGGCCTGAAAAACTATATTGAACTTGCGAAAGATTATCACTTCTGGTGGTCGCTCGCCGTAACTTTTTACTACGCTATCCTCTATATACCGCTTCTGATTTTCTCCTCGCTCGTTCTGGCAGTGCTTCTTAACAATCATCTCAAAGGGCACTCGTTTTTCCGCAGCGCCTATTTCATGCCGAATGTCCTGGATATGTTTGTCGTCGGAACCATATGGATGTTCCTCTACGCCCCGCAGGGAGGCGTCATCTCGCAGATTATGAACGCTCTCGGCATAGATTTTTTTTCGCGCGAGGGAATACTCGGCAGCCCCCGCACCGCAATGCTCGGAGTCGTCGTGGCTTTGGTTCTCAAAAACACCGGTTTCGGAATGATTCTTTTTCTTGCGGCGATACAAAACATATCACGCTCGGTCTACGAAGCCGCCGACATCGACGGAGCCAGTAACTGGCAGAAGTTCACGAAAATCACGATACCTCTCGTGAGACCCATAATCCTTTTTATGGTTGTGACGGGTATGATAGGAGCGCTCAACTCCTTCACCGAAATTTACGCGATGACTTCCGGCAAGCCCAACGTCGTCGTTTTCGGTAAGACGATGGAGGCGACGCGCGTGGCGGGATATTATCTTTTCCGTCAGTGGGACAGGATGAATTACGGTTACGCCGCCGCCATGAGCTACGCCCTTCTTTTTATTACGCTGGCGGTCTCTTACGTCAACGCGAAGATTCTTAAGTCGTCGCATTAGAAAAAGGATGTAGCGGTGGGATTGCCATCCCACAAATTCGGCGAATAGCAATTCGCCCGCTACATTATTTCAACGGAGGAAAAAAATGACATTGATAACAAAAACGCCGGAACTGGCAAAAAAAACATTTCTCTACGTCGCGCTGGCCGTAGGCGCGGTCTTCGTGCTTTTCCCGTTTTTCTGGATGATACTCGTTGCGCTGAAACCCGACGAACAGGTTTTCGCGCTGAATTTTATCCTGCAAAAACCGCTTCTTAAAAATTTCGTCGACATCTGGACGAATCCCTCGTATCCTTTCGGAAGATTCTTCGTCAACAGTTTGATAGTGGCGACGAGCGGCGGTTTTTTCACGGCGCTGTTCTGCTCGCTGGGCGGTTACGTTTTCGCGAAGAAAGATTTTTATTTCAAAGAGCAGATATTCTGGATTCTTCTGGCTACGATGATGATACCGGGGATGATGTTTTTGGTGCCGCAGTTCGCCATCGTCACGAAACTCGGGTGGATAAACACCTACTCGGGAATGGTTGTTCCGCATCTGGCCAATGTCTTCGGGATATTCCTGATGAGGCAGTACATGGAGACGATTCCGACGAGCATCATAGAATCCGCCAAGATAGACGGCGCGGGCGAATGGCAGATATTCTGGCGGCTGATAGTGCCGCTTTCCATGACAATAATAACGATGGTTTTTCTTTTGAGCTTTCTTTTTCACTGGTCGAACTTTCTCTGGCATCTCGTCGTAAACACGCCCGAGTCGGACAAACTTACTCTGCCCATAGGCCTCGCGCTTTTTAAGGGGCAGTACACCTCCGACTGGGCAAAGATGATGGCGGCGTCGTGTTTCAGTATAATCCCGATAGCGTTGATATTCGTTGTCGCCCAGAAGTTTTTTATCGAGGGACTGACGTCGGGAGCCGTAAAAGAGTAAATGTAGCGCGAGGATTTATCCTCGCTAATAAAAAAGCGAACTTAAAAGTTCGCGCTACAAATCGTAAAAGACCGGAGGGAAAATGAAAAAAATAAGATTAATGCGACCGTTAGGGCGAATAGCAATCCCTCGTTTCACTCGGGACAAGTTTCGCCTGCTACTTGTTTCCTTACTTTTTGCTGTCTTTGTCGGTGGTTGCGTCCGGAAGGCAAAAGAGCCGATTGCCGATGGCGTCAAATTTCTCACCATCTGGCAGACGTACAATAACGAGGAACACGATGTGTTTCTCAAGGTCGTCTCCGAATACGAAAAGAATAATCAGGGCGTGAAGATAAAAGTTCAGCGCATACCGTGGGATCAGCACGTCACGAAAATAAAAGTAGCGATGATAACGCATACGGTGCCCGACATCGCGCGGGTTGACCCTGCTTTCCTGCCGCGGCTCGTGAGGTCGCGCTCGGTCATCGACTTGAGTGATTACGGCGCGGACAGAATCATCGGAGATCTCGTACCCGCTGCGGCGCAGGCGAACGTCTTCCCCGAGTCGTTCTTCGTCCACGGCTCGACGTCGTCGCGCAAAAGGATATTCGGCCTTCCCGATCAGACGACCGGCGTGGCGCTTTTTTATAACAAAAAACTCTTCGCCGATGCCGGGTTCGCGCGCGGGCCTGCGACGTGGGAAGAATTCGTCAAATACGCCAAAGCCCTCACGCGCGACCTCGACGGCGACGGTCGCGCCGACCAGTTCGGCTTTGCGGCGGACCTTTCGCTGTGGTTCACATTTCCGTTTTTTAACACATACGGTGTGAAATTCATCAGCGACGACGGAAAAACCTGTCTGCTGGACTCTTTGGCGGCGCGCGAGGCGCTTCAACTTAAAGTGGATCTCTACGCCAGGCACAAGGTCGAGGCGGGCGCCTGGCAGGCGGGCGCGATAAGCCCCGACACCGGATTCATTAACCGCAAATACGCGATGATATTTACCGGCCCGTGGAACCTCAAAAGATTCAAGGACGCGGGCATTCCGTTCGGCGTTTCGCTGATACCGCGCGGACCCGCCGGTTCGTCGACAAACGTCGGCGGATCGAGTATGGTGGTATTCAGAACATCCCGCCATCCCGACGAAGCGTATAAGTTTCTCATGTATCTTGTCTCGCCGGCGACGCAGAAAAAGTGGGCGGAGGCGCTGAGTCAGATTCCCGTCAATATCAAGGCATATCCGATGGTGAACGTTTCCGCGCTGCCGGAACTGAAAATATTCATGGAGCAGATGAAGACGGCCGTGCCGCGCCCGAAGGTTCTCGACTATGACGAACTCGAAAGCATAATGAATGCCGAGATGTACACCGCGCTTTCGGGACAGAAAACCGTCGAGCGGTCGCTCAAGGACGCCGTCGAGGAAATCAACAAGAGGGTGTTGAATCTGGAATAAGTTAGGGTCTAGGGTTTAGTAAAATGAATAAAAATATAGAAAAGACAGGGTTTAGAAAGGCAGGGTTTAGGGTTCAGGGTTTAGGGGTTAGGATTTTTGTTTTAATTTTTTTCTATACCCTAACCCCTAAACCCCATGCCCTGCTTTTCTCCGCGCCGCGTCACACCATTACCGTCGACGGCGATTTATCCGAGTGGGCGTCCGACGAAACAAGAGTCGCCGATTCCGCCGACTCCGTATGGGACCCGGGCGCCGGCAAAAACGAGATAAAAAATCTCCGCGTCACGTGGGATGCCGAGGCGCTTTACGTGGGCGTCGAGGGAATGGCGACGGACAAAGGTATCCTGTTATATCTCGACAGCGGGCGCGGAGCGGGTTATTCCGATTTGCGCGAAATAAAAACGTGGAACCGCCGCGTGAGCTTCGAAAACTTTGCGCCCGATTTCTTCTACGGCGCGTGGGACGGCTCCGACGGCAATTTTTACAGGTTGAGTTCTTCGTGGAGCGCCGAGAACGTAAGTTCAAAGTGTTCGCTGAAAAACTCTAAAACTTCGGCCGCGGCGGGGTGGGAGATGAAGATTCCTTTCGACCTTCTTTATTCGCGCGGGAACGCCGTCGATACCGGGGCGCGCATAAAGATATTCGCCTCCCTTGCCACCGGCGACATAGGTTCGGCCGCGTCCGGAGATTACGGCTATCTCGGCGGTGACTGCGCGCCGGACAACGAATTGACCGGACTCGGCGACGCCCTGATATCAAATTACGCGCAAGTCGTCGTCGATTCCGACGGCGACGGCCTGCCCGACGACGCTTTTGCGCGCGCTGCGCTTTCCTTCAGAGAGGTGTCTCTTTCGGAGGTTAAGTTTGCGCCCGCGCTTCACTCCTTGACGATTTTGCGCGTCGAGGTCACAAAAGAATCTTCGGTCTCGGCGGAAATCTACGGCCTCGACGGAAAAAAAATCAGGACGCTTTCGGCACAGACCTCCGCCCAAAATTTTGTCCTGAGTTTTTCGTGGGACGGCCGGGACGATTCGGGCGCCGATGTCGCCGGCGGCGTTTACATAATCAATCTGCGCGCGTCTTCGCTCGACGAAAGCGCGCGTCTTAATAAGGCCGTCGTTGTCATAAGGTGATTAAAGGCAGAGGACAGAAACCAGAAGGCAGAGATTAAGAGATTGGGAAATTAGGGAACTACTTTTTAGCGCAATAATCCTCTAATCTCACAATCACCTAATCTCATCTTTTCCGCTTGCCGAACTGTGAACTTTTAACTATGGACTTTTTCTCTCTTTTCTCGTCGGTGCAGAAATTCCCTGTCTTTGTCTGTGCCGCAATATTCCTCGTTTTATGCCCGACGGACGCGCTGGCCGCTTTCATCCGTTTCCCGTCCTCAGCGAGGGTGTTGTCGCTGGGCGGCGCCTCGGCGGCGCTTGCCGACGACGCATCGGCCGTGCGCTCCAATCCCGCGGGGATGGTTCAATCGGATGGAATCGCTCTCGCCTGCGGCTACGCCGATATCTATGCCGCCGATGGATTGTACCGCGCCGAGACGGCTGCGGTTTATGCGCGCGGCGCCTCGGCGTGGGGCATCTCGTGGGAGAAACTCGGACTTCAGGGGACTTATGACGAGGACGTCGCGGCTATCGCCTTCGCAAGGCAAATCTCCGACAGTACGAGCGTCGGGGCGGCGGTTTCTTCTTACAAAAGTGAAGTCAAGAATTTTACGACGCCGTTTTATAAAGGCCCACGCTCGGCCGCGGGCTTCGCCCTCGGCGTTTTATGGCAGATTTCCGACGACATACTTGCCGCCGCCGTCGCCGACAACATCAACGAACCGCAGCTTGCCGACGGCGAAAAACTAGCTCAATCGGCGCGGCTGGGCTTAAGATACCATCCATTTGCGAGCGGTCTTGTAACAGCGGAACACGAAACGGCCGGCAATGTTTTGCGCTGCGGATTTGAGGTCGTCATCGGCGGAATGCTGCCGGTGCGCGTCGGCGTCGAGCGTGGCCGCCCGACCTTCGGATTCGGCATAGAAACAGGTTTTATCTCGATTGATTTCGCCCTGCTTTCCGACCATAATCTGGGTCAACTCTACCAGACGGGTGTCAGGATGAAATTATGAAAAAACCGCTTGCGCGCCTCATTCTGGCGGTTATGGCGCTCGGCTTTGTCGATGCCGCGGCTTGGGCTTCGTCTGTCGGAATCGGCGGTTATTACGAAACCGAATTTTCTTGGCGTAAGGAATCGGATTTCGAATGGAATCTCGCCTCGCCAAAGCATTACCTGCAGACAAAGTTTTGGGCGAATCCGCGACAAGGTGTGGAAGTATATTCGCAGTTTTCGGCGCGCACGAACGAAAGTTGGAACGAAAAATATTTTTTCGAACTTGAGCGCGGGTGGGGAAAATGGCGGTTTGGTTCGGGCGAGACATTTTTTCTGCTTAAAGAAGAAAGACACTGGATCGACTCGCCGCTCTTACGAATATCCGAACAATCGAAGGCCTCATACTTCAACGACGGCTCCGGCGCGCGGATCAACTTTTTCGGCGCGGGGACACCCTTGAGGGCAAGCGTTGTTTTAACAAAGTCCCTGCCTAAAGCGCGGCAGGAGTGGTACGGCTCTTATTTTGACGAAAACGCGCATAATTTCGTCGCACGCCTTGGCGCGGATTTCAGGACACCTATCGAGGCGCTCGACAGAATATCCGTCGGAGGATCTTATCTGAATTCGGCGCTGATACAGCAAAAGTACGATTCCGCCGGCAATTTTCTCAATGAGCACGCGATGATAAACGACGTCATTTCGCTCGACGCCAAACTTTCGGTTTTCGACGCGACATTGACGGGCGAATGGTCGGGTTCCCAAAAAAAAGGATCGGCGAACGACCCGCTTCCGTCGGAAAATCAGACGGCGTTCGCCGCCGAGTTGCGCGACTTAAACTTAAGGCCGCTGCGCCTGCAAACGCGTTTCTACGACTATGGGCCGGGCTATCGTTCGGAGCTGTCGCGCGCCTTCGGGCGGCTCTCCCGCGACGGAAACGACGCCGACAAAGAGTTCGGCCGCCGGGGATATTACTTTGAAACCGGCTATCTGTGGCCGAAAAAAATGATAACCTTCACGTACAAACGAAAATATAGAATGTCTGACTTCGATTACCTGACCAACAATCAGAATATCCGCGAGGATTATATTATTTACCGGGCCACAGAGACGTATACCGGTTCCTACGACGCTATCGAATCGCGGATAGATTTCGCCAACGGCATAAAAAACATCTCCGCCGTCGAGCTTTCCGGCGATAGACAAGGATCGTGGCCGGGGTTTCTCTTTGAAATTTCGGGCGATACGCGCGATGTTTATTCGCGCGTCCAGTTCAGGGTAAAGGACGCCGGCTCCGAAACGGGTCTTGGCGAAAGACACATCATCGGCGCCGAAGTCAGATACAACCTTTCCGATCATCTGCAGCTTTATGCGCGCACGGTCTCGGTGAACGCGGCTAAACGCGGCAGAAACTGGTCGAGCGCTTTCTATCAACTTAGATATTTTATGGGATGGGACATCGAGGGTTATGTTGAATACGGCGACGGCTGGCACACCGATTCGCTGTCGCACGACTCCGACATAACCGATTACGATCGCTCGCTCGTCGACGTGGTCAGGATACTTTTCAAGATTAACTTTTGATTTTGTCGTCGAACGGAGACAAATATGAAAAAGAAAAAAAATATCGCGTTCGCGAACAAGAATCATATGATCATCGCCTCGGCGGTTTTTGTAGCGCTTCTTGCGGTTTCTTCCGCCGCCGGTCCTTTGGCGCCGAAAGCCGTTCAGGGCGGCGTGGAATTCGCTTACGAAGCCGCCCGCGACGCCAAAAAGATTGCCGTGGCCGGTGAGTTTAATTCATGGAACCATGAAAAAAAATTTCTAAAGTACGACCCCGTCCGCGGACTCTGGACGACGGTTGTTGAGCTTGGCGAGGGAAGACACGAATATAAATTTGTCGTCGACGGAACGTGGCAGGAGGGCGCCAATCTCGTCGCCGAAGTGAAAAAGAAAGACGGACGGCTTGTTGTTGAGGAGCCCGCCTCCGCGCCCAATACGCCCTACTCGGCAAAGATAAATTTCTCGGGCAAGTTCGTCGCCGAACTCGGAGCGCAGTCCCGCCAACAGCGGGACGACTTCTCTTCCATGCCGCCCGTCAATCACGCGGACTTCGACTGGAATATAACCGCCTCGAAAGACGCCTCGGGCTTCGCGCGGCTTGAATATGACGGCGACAAAACCTCGGGCAAACTCCTATTTAAACAGGGCCGGATAAGTTTCGCGCCGACGGGTTTCGAGACGTCGATGTATTACAAGCAGAAAGCGATTCAGTTCGACGACCCTCTGCGCGCGACAGACAGGGCCGTGACGCTGAAATACGACGCCGTCGAGTTCTTCGATGAAACCAATCCGCATAAGGCGTTCGGTCTCTGGGAGCAGGCCGTCGCCGTAAAAACGGATTTTCTCGGCGGGGCCTTTTCCGCGTTTTATTCGGACATGCTCCGTCCGGCGACGTACTTTCACACTCTTGAAGACAACAGCGGACTTCGTTATGCGCGGAGTTTCAAATCCATCCCGTTGAAAATCGCTTTTACGACGAGGCGCACTCGCGGCGGATGGTGGCCGTGGGCGAACAGCGACAACAACTGGTTTCCCGATCCCGAAAAGCCGAACGGCTACTCATGGGACGCCGCGGCCAGAGGAAGCGTTGCGACCTGGTATAACGGATATCTCAACGAAGATTTCATAGGCGTTGACGGAAAATTCGACTTTCTGCCCGGTGTCGCCCTGTTCGGTGAAACGGCGTCGGTAAAGAAAGAATTGAAATCGCAAAAGATATCGGGGGGCAGCGCGCACGAAAAGACGTGGACCATCGAAAACGGCGCCGAGAGTATTTACGGCGTAAAATACTCGCGCGGAAAGATACTCTCGCTTCAGGCCTCGGCGTCAAGCCGGAACACAACTTTCACCCCGCCGCTTTATGCGGGCGA
This sequence comes from Elusimicrobia bacterium HGW-Elusimicrobia-1, assembly GCA_002841695.1. Classification (NCBI taxonomy): domain Bacteria; kingdom Pseudomonadati; phylum Elusimicrobiota; species Elusimicrobia bacterium HGW-Elusimicrobia-1. The sequence continues at coordinate 118,470 of PHAN01000002.1, forward strand.
AACCTTCGCCGCCACCGGCTCCGGTTTTTCTTTGGCCGCGCGTCTGCGCGCCGGATCTTTCACTTTAGCGGCGGCGGGCTCGTCGCGAAAAAACTCGCGGATAGAAAAAATACTCCCGCTCGACATACATCCCTACGCGCGGCCTCTCGTCTATCAAGGTCTATTTCCGATGGAAGCCGCGTCCGTCGGATTTCTCGTCCATGCCGTCGAAGAGGAAAATGCCGTTATAAGCGCCGCGGAATATTCCGCTCCCGCGTTTTCCGTCGGAGCGAAAAGCAGAATATCTTCGCTTAAACTCTTGCCGCGATCCTACGCCGGCGGAATCTGGAATGTCAATCCGTTCATCGCCGCGCCCGACGAAATCACGCTTTCCGAGTCGGCGCTCGATGCCGCCGTCAAAATTTGGCCGGATATTACGGTCGAGTCCGCGCTCAGATTGTTCGCGTGGGACGATAAAAACGAAGGCGGCTTGAAAGCATACTCGGCGCTTTTTCTGGCGCTCAAATACGACTTCTCGAAAAATTCATACGTGCGGCTCGGTTGGGGGCTCGACCCCGAGGACACCGACGACGATATTCTCGCGGGATTTGACGCGCGGGAAAGCTTTTTATATAATCTGCGCGAAGCGTCGATTCTTGAAGCCGCGCGGACGCTTGAGTCGCTTCGGAGAATTTCCGTGCGTATGTTCGTGAGATTTTAACGATATGGAAAAATATTCTGCGACAGACCGGATACAATCGCGTCGGGCCGGCATAATTCCGGTCGCGGCGACGTTCTTCCTTGCACTCGCCGTATTTTCCGGCTGCGCCACGTTCAACATTATCCGCGACCGTATAGAGTCGCCCGTAATTGACGGCGCTAAGGTTGTTTTTTATTACGACTCCGATTCCGCTAAGAGCGTCTCGGTGGCCGGTGAGTTCAATGGATGGGAATATCGTCCCGAACAGCCGCGCGCGATAGTGATGAAAAGAAACGAAAAGGGGGGCGTCTGGCAGGCGTCGTCCGAGATATCTCCGGGCCGATATCAATATAAAATAGTGATAGATTATCAAACGTGGATTACCGATCCATATAACACCAACACAGTCGATGACGGAACCGGCAATCTCAACTCGCTTCTCGTCGTAAAATAGGAAATTAGGAGATTGGGAGATTAGGGGGGATAACGGAGGTATTAAGATGAAACGCAGATTTGTGGTTGCGCTGGTTTGCGCTCTGACGGCGGCATTCGCCGTTTCTTCAGCCGGAGCGAAACTGAGGAAAGTCGGTTCGGCCGAGAGCGGCAAATCCGTCGAATGCGCTACGCGCGTTACCGGCGCGGGCGTCGAGTTCGTTTACGAAAACCCCTCGGCGAAAAACGTCTTCGTGGCCGGTTCTTTCAACGACTGGAACTCTTCGCGCGACGCTCTTTCGAAAGATAAAAAGGGTGTTTGGCGCGCGACGCTGCCGTTGAAAACGGGAACGCATCAGTACAAGTTCGTCGTCGACGGCAACTGGATGGCAGATCCTTCCAATCCTCAAACCTCCGACGACGGCTTAGGCGGGAAAAACTCGGCTGTGGAAATAAAATCTGCGGCAGATGGAAAACCCGCCCCCGCAACCGCGGCGCCCGGCGCAGGCGGGCCGAAAGTTACGGGCGAGGGCGTTAGATTTGTCTATAAAAACCCCGCGGCGAAAAACGTCTTCGCGGCGGGCGAGTTCAACGCATGGAACGCGCAGGCCGATCCGCTCATAAGGCAGAAAGACGGAACGTGGCTGCTCGTCAAGAAAATCCCCCCCGGAAGATACAATTATAAGTTCATCGTCGACGGACAGTGGCTCAATGATCCCGTCAATACCGCAACCTCCGACGACGGTTACGGCGGAAAGAACTCGGTTCTGGAAGTAGTCGCAGCCGCCGCGCCGTCGCACAAACTGTCGGCCGCGACGAGACAGACCAAGACGGGGATAGAGTTCGTTTACGAAAATGCATCCGCCAAAAGCGTCGCAGTTGCGGGCAGTTTCAATAACTGGAGCGCCTCGTCGCACCGTCTCGAAAAGGATAAGTCGGGCATCTGGAAGACATCGGTTCCTCTGGGTAAAGGCAAATATCAGTATAAGTTTGTCGTCGACGGCGAATGGAAAGAGGATCCGTCGAACTCCCAAAACTCCGAAGACGGCCTCGGCGGGAAAAACTCAGTCATCGAGGTTCGCTGATATAAAAGAAGGGAGAAGTTTAAGAAGTAAGAGGCAAGAAGTGAGACCGTTGAAAAAGTTCACCGGATGTCACCCTGAACGAAGTGAAGGGTCTCGTTGTCCGTAGGAAGGCGAGATTCTTCCCAAGTTTTCAACTTGGTCAGAATGACAAAATAGAGGTTTTTCAACGGTCTCAAGTAAGAAACAAGAATTGTCTTTATCTTGTCTCTTACTTCTCGCCTCTTGCTTCTTATTATGAGACCGTTAAAAAAGTCCCCTTGGTCGTCATTACGAGGAGGTCGCCGTGGCGACCGACGAAGCAATCTCGTTTTTCAATCAAAATGTGAGATTGCCGCGCCCCGCCACACAACGGCGGGGCTCGCAATGACAAATTACGGAGTTTTTCAACAATCTCGGTATCTTGCTTTTTTTCTCTTTTTTTGGGGGCAAGGGTGGGGAATTTTCAGAAAATGACTTCGACGGAAATTTCGTCGCCGGGCGCGACACGCTCGGCGTTTACCCGCGCGAAGTTAAAGCGGCTTTCAAGCGTTTCGCCGAATATCTTGTTTGTCGTCGAGAACTCGGTTTTCTTCCCTTCGACGAGAACTTTCCTGGCTTTGCGCTTCCCTCCAAAAACCAGAAAACTGATTTCCTGCGTTTCAGGCGCCCCGTCATAAGAGCCGCCCTCCGCCGCCGATAACTTTATCAAGACCCTGCCGCCGCGCGAGCGCGCAATAACGCGTCTTTTAAGATACGCGCCGTTGTCGCAGGCGTTTGTGACGCCGTCGTCTTCGTAGTAGTCAAAAAACGTTTCGCCGCGCGACGGAAAAACGAGAAATTCAATATTTTTCGGCACGCCGAGCCGCCCGGCCGGCGCGGTCGACGGAATTATCGAGCCCTCCCGGGCGAAGAGCGCGATTTTGTCGATGGCGACGTCGATATGGCGCGAGCGTTTTCCTTTTATTATCTCGCCGTCCTCAAGTGGTATCCACGTGCCTTCGGGGAAATATGTCATTCTCGTGGAAACCCTGCCCGGCGAGTAAGCGGGCGCGGCCATAAGCGAAGCGCCGATGAGGTACTGCTCCCTGTAATCGTAGCAGTTTGCGTCCCGCGGATACTCGACGTAAAGCCCGCGGAAAGGCGGCACTCCCGTTTCGTGGCATTCGCGCGCCAAAGAGTAAAGATAAGGATTCAGCGCGTATCTCGCGCGGACGTATTTTTTGAAGATAGAAACCGCCTCTTCGGAATAATTCCAGGCGTCGCGGGACGCGCCCGACGAATGTGTGCGCAAAACAGGAGAAAAACATCCGAACTCTACCCATCTGATAAAAAGTTCCTCGTCTATATTTTTTCCCAGAAACCCGCCGATATCGTGCGACCAGTAAGCCGCGCCTATGTTCCCGCCCTGATGCGTGAATGCAATCTGGCGCTTTATCGTCTCAAAAGTCGAATATGTATCGCCGGAGAATTGTACCGGATATTTGTGGGAGCCGATACCGCCCCATCGTGAAAGTATCATCGCTCTGCGGCCGTCGCGGGCATTGGCGGCGGCTTCGTAGTAAAACCTGTTGAGCCACATCTGAGAGTGCAAGTCCATTATCCCGCCTGAAGCGCCCCAGCCGTCCACCCACCAGAAGTCGATTCCTTCGTCGAGAATTTTCGTGAATATCTTTTCCGACCACGCGCGCACATAGCGGTCGTCGTTCCACTGAACGCGGAAATCGCTTATATCGGGCAGGACTTTTTTTATTTGGGCGCGGCAGGGGTCGTCAGGGGGAAGCTCGTCCGAAACGCCGTAGCCGGGGTGGTCGTTGAGGCAGCATTTCACTCCGAGTTTTTTTAGATCCGAGATGAACCGCGCGGGATCGGGAAAGAACTCGGAGTTCCACTCGTAGCCGTTCCATCCGCATTTTCGCCAGTCGGTGTCTATGACGAAGACGTCCAGAGGTATGCCGAGTTCGCGGAATTTGTCGACGACGCCGAGGATATCATCGTGGCGGAACTTGTGCCAGCGCGAGTACCAGTAGCCGAGCGCCCATCGGGGTATCATCGGGATTTTCCCGAATAGTCCGATAAAATCGGCGAAGGCCTTTTTGTAGTCGGTTCCGCAGGCGAAGAAATACCAATCCTGAAAGTCGCTCGACGAGCGCTTTTTTATCCATCCGGTTTTTTCGTCGCGCAGAAAATCGCAGTGGTTGCGGTAGACGAAGTAGCCGTTTTTCGAGACGAGGCCCGGCGTGAAGCTCTCGTAAATCTTGCCCGACGGATATTTGTAAAGGTCGATGTGCGCGCCGCCGAGGTTTTCGGTGTCTTCGCCCCCCGGTTCGAATACACTCTCGCCCGAGAGCGCGCCGAAGACGCGGATTTTGAGGTTGCCTATGTCGAAGCATTTTCCGTCGGGAAGGAGTTCCAGCGCGAAGCGGCGGGTTTTGAGGGCGAACAGGCCGTTGGTTACAACCGAGTGGGGGACTTCCCCGCTGAAATTCGGTTCGAGTATCAGCGGATTTTCGTCGTCGAAAACTCCCTCCGCGGTGTATTCAAGCCGCAGCAGCGAGTCGGAGTAAACTGTGACGCGGTAGTTTTTGTCGACGAGATAAACCACCGGCGCCGAAGATATTTTGTGTATTTTCATGTGTGTGCCCTTATAACGAGACCGTTGAAAAAGTATTTTTTACTATTTTGTCATTCCCGAACGTTTTAATCGGGAATCCATTACTGACGGAAACTCTGGATTCCCGCTTTCGCGGGAATGACATAATTAAGGGTTTTTCAACAATCTCATTATGCGAATCTCAATAAGTATTTTTCAGCGCGCAACGAGTATCATCGCCGATCCTGCCGGGATGTCCACGGACAACTTCGATTTTTTTACTTTCATTAAGCGTGAGGGCTTTGCGACCCTGATTTTTTTTACGACGCGTCCGCCGTCGGCGCCGGGGGCGTCGAAGAGTTCGTAGCGCTTCTCGCCGAGGATGTCGAAGTACTCCGTTCCGTCGGGCGCGCCCGCGTCGAACGTGACGGCGCGGGAGGCGGCGGAATTGTTGACCGCGACAAAAATCCTGTCCGCGCCTCTTCTCCTGGCAAAGACGATAATTTCATTTTCGTCGTCGGCGAGCACACTCTCGTAAACGCCGGTATGGAGTTCCTCGCGCGTGTTATGTATCGCGGAGAGTTTCCTGTAGTGCTCGTAAATATCGCGCATAAATATTTTATCTTTATCGTCGAACGCAAGGTCTTTCCATACCATAGGCTCGCGGCAGAACGGGTCGTCCGAACTCCACATCCCGGCTTCGGAGCCGTACCATATCATCGGCGCACCGGGCAGCGCAAACTGCACAGCCGTCACTTTTTTGAGTTTTTCGTAGACGTCTTTCGACGGCCGCCCCTGCTTGTACGACGGGTTATAGTCGCCGGTGTCCGACGGATTGAGGCGGTTACCCTTGTCGTAGTGGCGCCCCGGATTAGAAAGCATCGAGACGGCGCGGTCGGTGTCGTGGCTGTCGAAGAGATTCTGCTGGACGAAGTTGACCTGATAAGGATAAAGCGCCAAAAGCCGTTTTATCTCCGAATCAAACTTCGAGGGCTTTATCCAGCCGTTGGAGAGCCAGTTGAGCGTCGTCTTGATAAAAGGATAGTTCATCTGCGCGTGAAAAAGTTCGGGTTTCAGCCATTCGGGGGATTCGTCCCATAATTCGCCCGAGATATAGGCGTCGGGGTTGATGGACTTGACAAGCCGCGACCACTCGACCCAGAAAGGCATCTTGACATTCTCGGGAACGTCTAATCGCCAGCCGTCTATACCGTCGGAAGGATCGCCGTCGCCGTTGGGATCCATCCAGCGGCGGGTGATGTCGAAGATGTGTTTTTTTGGGCCGGCGACGAGACCGTTTTCGTCTTCCCTGAATTCCGGCAGCCCGCCGAATCCCGCCCAACCCTCGTAGCCGCGGCCAGTGTGCGCTTCGCGCATGAATAATTCCCAGTCGGTGACACTGAACCAGTCGGCGTATTTCGATTTCCTGCCTTTTTTCTTGACGTCGTTAAATGCCCAGAAGTTATCGCCCGAGTGATTGAATACTCCGTCGATGATGACGCGAAAGCCCATCGCCTTGGCTTTTTTAAGAAAATCCAGAAAGAGCATGTCGGTCTTTGTCCATTTCCACGTGGCGGGATCATCCGTCTCGCCCCTGAGTTCGGCGATGTCGCCCTTGAATCCGAGATTGTCGTCTATGTGGCGATAATCCGAGGTGTTGTATTTGTGGTGCGATTCGGCTTTGAATACCGGCGTAAGATACAGCGCGGTCACGCCCATTTCTTTGAGATAATCAAGTTTTTCGACGAGTCCCTGAATGTCTCCGCCGAAGCGCCGTCCCCAGACGAAATCGTAGAAGCCGCCCTGCTCCGAGGGATGTTTCCTGGAAAAATCCCATGTCCACGGAAGCGAGCCGTCGGGATTGTTCGCGGGGTCGCCATCGCGGAAGCGCTCGGGCATTACCTGATACCAGACCGCGCCTTTCGCCCAATCGGGCGTCGCGAACTTTATTTTTGTCGAGGCAGTGAAAACCGTCCCGGCGGAGGGGTAAATTATCTTGGTGTTTCCGTCGGCCAGGGCAAACGAATATTTGAGATTTTGCGCGTCGCGGGGAATCTCGGCGAAAGCGCTCCAGTAGTCGAAGCCGAGATAGGTCTTTGTTTTTTCCATCGCAAAACGTTTGCCGCCGCCCGAGACGACTTCGGCGTTTTCGACGTCTCCGGCGAGCGCGCGAAGTTTTATCTCGGCAAGACCCTTCGTTATTACGTTAAAATATTCTATCTTGCGAGGATCGTGGCGCAGCGCCGCCACCGCGATGTTGTTGAGAATAGGCGCCCCGTATGACGTTCCCGTCTCACCGACGGCAATGCCCGAATTGAAACCTCCGAAGCCGTCTTCCTTTTTTAGGGCCGCGTCGGCCTTGGGGTCCTCCATCCAGCGGTCGCCGTTGACGACGAGTTTGTATAAGTGGAGGCCTTCTTTGAGTTCGAGCTTCGCCTCGAATTTCCCGTCGGGCCGCCGGCGCATCAGGTCTTTTGAGGAATTCCATTGGTTAAACGATCCGACTACCGCCACGGAATTTACCGCCTCTCCGGGCCGGGGTTCATATAGAAAAGAGATTTTCTGCGTCGGCGCAATCACCGCCGACAGAGCCGTCGTCATCAACAGCGCGACGGAGAAAACCGCCGCGAAGAAACATTTTTTCGATGAAAACATTGTGCCTCCATTACGTCACAGAGAGATGGATGAAAAGGCGGCATCGTTCAATTCCGCCGCGAAGCCATTATACAAAAATGACCCTCGCAGGCAAAAATCGGTAAAACGTTTTAACACAGGCGGTATCCGCCGTCCGCGCAATTTTTGGAAAGCGCCTTTTCATTATGTATAATTCGGCTGACAACCTTGGATAACCGGAGGAAATATGGCTCAAGTCATCATCAAAAATGTCTGGAAAAAATACGGGGACGCCGAAATCGTAAAAAATTTCAATCTTACGATAGCGGACAAGGAATTCTGCATTCTCGTGGGCCCGTCGGGCTGCGGCAAAACGACCACGCTTCGCATGATAGCCGGACTCGAAGATATTTCATCCGGAGAGATCCTCATCGGGGACGTTGTCGTCAACGGTGTGCCTCCGAAGGACAGAGACATCGCCATGGTCTTCCAGAACTACGCGCTCTATCCGCATATGAATGTGCGCGACAACATGGCCTTCGGACTGAAGCTGCGGGGTTATTCAAAAAAACTCATCGACGAGCGTGTCAACGAAGCCGCCGACATTCTCAACATAAAACATCTCCTGGCCAGAAAACCCAAGGATCTCTCGGGCGGTCAGCGTCAGCGCGTTGCAGTGGGACGGGCCATCGTCAGAAAACCTAAGGTCTTTCTTTTCGACGAACCGCTCTCCAACCTTGACGCCAAACTCCGCGCCCAGATGCGCGCGGAACTCAAAAAACTCCACCAGCGACTTCAGGCGACGATGATATACGTCACGCACGACCAGATCGAGGCCATGACGATGGGCGATAAAATCTGCGTGATGAAAGACGGCGTGATACTGCAGGTCGACGAGCCGATTAAACTTTATTCGGATCCGGTCGACAAGTTCGTGGCCGGCTTTATCGGCTCCCCGCCGATGAACTTTTTCGATTGCAAGGTGGCCGCGAAGGATGACGCGGTGTGGATATCCGAGGGTAGTTTCGATATTAAACTCTCCGCTAAATTCACCGCCGCGCTTAAAAATCTCGACGGTAAAATGGTTACGGCCGGCATCCGCCCCGAAGATATTCACGACAAACTCTTCTATCGCATAGGCCCCATGGACGGCAATATCTTCACCGCTACGGTGGACGTCATAGAGCCGCTCGGCGCCGAGATTTATCTGCATATGAACACCGGGAAAAACTCTTTCGTCGCAAAGGTTGATTCGCACAACACCGCTAAGCCCAACCAGATTCTCGAACTCGTCGTCAATGTCGATAAAATAAAGATTTTCGACAAGGAAACCGAAACGGCGCTGGCTTGAAAGCGGAGGTAAATGATAAATGGTGAATGGTGAAAAGGATAATGTCTCACTAAATAATGTGCGCTCCGTAAAGGTAGTGTAGCCCTTTATGGGCGTTTCTTTATGGGCGTTTCTTTATGGGCGTTTATTGACGGGGACAAGCCCCTACACTACACCAAAATAGGAAGTAAGAGGCAAAATATGAACCCAAAAACAAAAACATTTTTGGCGGCTGCTTTTTTTTGTGTATCGACGATATCCGGTTTATTCCCGCCGCCCGCGCACGCGCGAGGGCTTGAAACGCCCGTCATCGACGTCGAGGCGGGTTCCGTCGTCGAGATGCCGCTTGATTTGTTCGTCGGCGCGCCCGTCGCGTCGGGGCCGGCGGTTACCAATATATCCGGCGCGAAGTCCGTCCGCGTTTCCGTCGCGCCAAAAAGATCCGCCCTCGTCATTTCGGCGCCGGCGGGTTTTTCGGGCTTCGACGCTTTCGTCGTCTCGGCTTCCTCCGACGGCAAAACGACTTTTTCGCGCGCCGTGGCGGTGAGGGTGACAGCGCCGCGCCGGACTGTTTTGCGCTATAAACCGGCAAAATCCGTCAAATCCGTCGCCGCGGCGGGGGACTTTAATTCGTGGAATCCTTCCGCCTCGCCCATGACGGGGCCCGACAAGAAAGGTTTCTACTCCATTGAGCTTAAACTCGCCGCCGGAGAGTACAATTATAAGTTCGTCGTCGACGGACAATGGCTCGCCGACACGGCCAACCCCGCATCCGTCCCCGACGGCTTCGGCGGAACGAACTCCGTTGTTTTCGTAGGCGCGCCGCCTAAGTCCGGCCGATGGCACAGCGTTGTCGTCGACGATACAACCGCGCGCGTCGCGTATATCGCCGGCAAAGCCGCGCCGTCTTTCGACGCCGCATCGCTGTTGCTCGTCTCCGGCGATAAAATCCTCGCCCGCGGAGGCGACTATTCCGTTGATGAAACGCGCGGCGAAATAGCGATTAAACTCGCATCCCTCGGTTCGCCGCCCGCCGACGTCATGATATTGGCCCGCGATAAATCGGGTGCGATACTGAGCGGCTTCGTCGCCCGCTTTCCGTCGGACGACGGATGGAACGGGCGGCTGATGTACTTCGCCTTCACCGACAGATTTCACAGCGGCTCGGCCGCCAATGACCGGCCATCCGGCGACCCTGACGTTGCGCCGGCGGCGGATTTTCGCGGTGGCGATTTTGCCGGCATCACAGAAAAACTCCGCGACGGCTATTTTGAGCGGCTCGGCGTGGGAGCGCTGTGGATATCGCCTCACTTTAAGAATCCCGACCGGCCATATATCGACGCTCTTCCTCCGCATAGAAAGTTTACCGGCTATCACGGCTACTGGCCGGTTTCTTTCGACGAGACCGACCCGAGATTCGGGACTATTGAAGAACTCCGCGAACTCGTGGCCGCGGCCCATAAGCGCGGCATCAAAGTCATTCTCGATATGGTGTTAAACCACGCCCACGAGGAAAATCCCGTCTACAAGAAAAATCCCGGATGGTTTTCAAAAATTACTCTGGCCGACGGCCGCAAAAATATCCGTCTTTTCGACGAGCGTCCGCTCGACACGTGGTTCGACGACTTCCTGCCCGACTTTGCCTACGAAGGTAATCCCGCCGCCGTCGAATATATGGTCTCAAACTGCCTCGATTGGATCAAGAAAACAAACTGCGACGGCTTCCGCCTCGACGCCGTCAAGCACGTGCCTATGGTATTCTGGACGGAACTCCGCCGCCGCATCCGCCGCGACATCGAAATCCCGCGCGGAGAAATGTTTTACCTCGTAGGAGAAACCATCTCCGGACGCGAAAAAATAATGGAATACGTCGGCTTTGATAAACTCGACGGACAGTTTGATTTTCCGATATACTGGGCGATAAAAGACGTCTTCGCCTGGCAAACTAAAGGTCTCGACTATCTCGAACGCGAGAGCGGGAAATCAGCTTTGCAGTACGTCGGATCCATTCCGAGCCCGCTTTTGGGCAATCACGACTTTGCCCGTTTCAGCGCTTTCGCCGACGGCGCGATACCTCCCGGTTCCAACGAAAAAGCGCGCTCGTGGGACAATCGCCCCGAAGTCAAAAACCGCTCTACCTATCAAAAACTCCGTATGGCTTTCGCTTTTCTTCTCTCTGAGCCGGGCGTTCCCATGATTTATTACGGCGACGAAATAGGCCTCTCGGGCGCGGGCGACCCCGACAACCGCCGAATGATGAAGTTCGACAAACTCTCAGGCGACGAGCGCGAAACCCTCCAATATGTCGGCGCGCTGGCCGCGTTCCGCCGTGCCTCCAAGGCGCTCCGTTTTGGCGAGCGCCACACGCTTGTGTCGTCGGAAAACACCCTCGTTTACCTCAAAAATTATTTCGGCGAAACTGCCGTCGTTGCAATCAACCGTTCGCCCCGCCCCGCCGAAGTCAGCGTTGAACTTCCGCCGTTTTTCAAAAACCCCGCGTCCTTTGAAGACGTAGTAAGCGGCAAAAAAATCCAACTCAAAAAGTTGCGCATCCCCCCGATGAGCGCCGTCGTCCTTCGCGGCATCTGAAACCTCGCGCATCCAATCTCACCCATTGTTATTGCGAGCCCCGAAGGGGCGTGGCAATCTCCCTATACGCGAGATTGTTTTGTCAGTAGGGACAGGTCGCGACCTGTCCCTACAAAATCCTCGCAATGACAACAATGCTCTCGCCCGCCGTTTTTCGTCGCCCCCTATCCCACAAAAACCTTGACTTTTCGCCGCGAATCTGCTATAAATACCGTATTAAACGCGAAGTGTGATGTTCGATTGATGTTTTGCTGCGATATGTGTAGCGGCGGGATTGCTATCCCGCAATTATGGCGCATAGCAATGCGCCCGCTACATAATCATACATGAAAGCAATCTCATATAAAGCGAGGATATGTAAATGTCAAGAAAACTCCTTAAAATTTCCGAAGCCGCCAAACTTGTAGGCGTCCTTCCATCCACAATCCGTTACTACACCGATATCGGACTTTTGAAGTCAAGCGACGAAACCAAAGGGGGGCACCGCCTCTACGACCCCGACGACGTCGCCGCGATCGTAAACAAGATAAAGTTTCTCTCGGCCCGCGGACTCACTATGGATGCCATAAAAAAAGAACTCGCCGCCGGCAGAAAATCCAAAAAAATACTGGTGATAGACGACGAACCGGAGGTGGGAAATCTCGTCAGGGATGTCGCCGCCGAGAAGTTCCCCGACGCCGAAGTCAAAATCGTCTACGACGGGTTCACCGCCGGCCGCGCGCTGTCGGATTATCTGCCGGATTTAATAGTGCTCGACTTGATGCTTCCGGGGATAAACGGTTTTGAGGTCTGCAAGCAGATTCGCGCAAGCAAGTTTATGAACGGCGTAAAGATTCTGGCCGTAACGGGTTATGATACGACGGAAAACAAAGAACGCATAATGAAATCGGGCGCCGACGATTATCTGGCCAAACCTCTTGAGGTGGCGGCTCTGGCGGCCAAGATTAAGAAGATGATATTGTGATTTTTTTAAGACGTATCCGTAAGAAATACCTCCCCCTTTGGAAAAGGAGGATTGAGGGGGAAATCGGCCTCCCCCTTTTTAAAGGGGGAAAGAGGGGGATTTTAATTTTATGATTTTGCCATACAGTCCCAAGTTAAAATCATATTCAAGAGAATTAAGAAAGAATATGACGGATGCCGAGAAAAAAATATGGGGAAAACTCCGACGGAAGCAATTAAAGAAATGTCAATTTTACAGACAAAGAGTGATAGGTGAATATATAGTGGATTTTTTTGTTCCTCCGCCAAATTGGTCATCGAAATCGATGGCGGCCAACACTATACGAAAGATGGTATGGGCAGAGATAAGATCCGTGATGATTACATTAAAAATCTCGGTGTCAAGATATTAAGATTTACGGACAGAGAAGTTTTACAAAATATTGATTTAGTGGTTGGGCAAATATATGAAAATTTGTAAAAATCCCCCTGTGTCCCCCTTTAAAAAAGGGGGATTAAGACATTTCGTCGAGCTCCCCTTTTAAAAAGGGGGAATAGAAAGCCGCACCCCAAAGATTCTTGTGATTAACGACGAGACGGAAGCACGGAAGATTAAGAAGATATTATTCTGATAGGAACGAACAGTCGGTAACTTTGGGTTAATGATGGTTAAACGGATTTTTGCCGCTATCGGAGTTTGGTTTTTTTTGACGCTTTGCGTTCTGCGCCCCGCCTTTGCCACAACCAATAATACGATAACCATAGACGCCGCCCTCGCCGACTGGCAAAGCAATGAGGCGCTCGGCACTTCTTTCGGGCAATTTTATTTCACATGGGATGCGAGCAATTTTTATTTTGCTTATAATCGCGGCGGAACTTTTACCGCTGACCCGGATGTTGTCTGGATTTATATCAGCACAGTAGCGCCAACATCTACCGCCGGAACTTTTACTTCGGTTGATTGGACTGGCACCCATACACTTCCCTTCCGTGCAGGATACGTCTATTTATTCAGGCCCAATGCCGAGTATAAAACCTACAGAAATTGGACCGGCTCGGCTTGGTCGGGAGATTGGGCGGGGAGCGCAACTACAAGCCAGAATTATGGCAGTGGTATAGTAGAGATAAAAATACCCAGAGCAGATATCGGCAACCCTTCTTCAATCAGGGTTACCATGTATATCACTAACGGGTCAAATAACTATGTTTTTGGAACTACCCCGAGGGAAAATCCCAATGGCGCGACGGGAAGGTTGATGGGTTTGTCTTGGTATTATCCTAATTGCTCATCCACGGGAGTGTTCCCGAATTTAATTAGGTACAGATATCCGGGGGTTGTTATTGCTGATGTGTCGCCAAATGCAGGCGCGGCCGGGAATGATTATGTCACACTGTATAATCCAAATGACGAGGCATTATATTTAAGTAACCTGCAATCGCATCATGGTTTGCCGACCGGATTAGTGTTGCGCTTTAGAACATATAACGGAGCAACGGGAACAAATAAAACACTGACTGTGGTTTCTACAAATACGATCTCCTCGCGAGGATTTTCGTTACTCGCATCCGGGACACCGCCGAAAACCGCCGATATAACTTTTGCTGCTGGGCTGGATACCTCAGATGACGGGGTGGTGATAGCGTATTCCAATACGACAACATTTGGCACCGACACATGGACATTGACCGATCTTTTTGGATGGGGGGGGCAAACAGTCGCCCTTGAAGGTAGCGCTCCCGCCAATCCTGGCACCGCCGATAGTTTTCAAAGAAAAGCATGGTCAACAACCGCAAGTTCCGCATCCATGCGTCTTGATGGCGAGGACACATACGCGGGGCATTTCATGGATACACACAACAACTCAAGCGATTTTGTGACCCTGATAAGTTCGTACATTTCAAATAATAGTTCGGATCCCCGCGAAGGATTCCTCGGCCAGTGCTGGCACATACCGGACAACACCTCCGATTTGGGCGGCATATCAATGCGCAACCCCCTGACGTATATTTATTTAAACACGCCCACAACTTTTTATGTAGGCAATTATTTTCAAGGAACCGGAAACCCGGGCGATATGTCGGGCGGGACGCTTTATTATAAGGCAAAAACGGAACCATCATGGAGTTCCGTTTCTTTTGCCTATGATTCAACATCCGGCAACAATAAATACTGGCGTGCTCTCCTGAATAATTCTTATACAGCGGGGACAACCGTTCAATATTATATCAGCGTAGCATACGCGGACAGCCACGACACCACTCTTCTGTATTACAGCGGCGGACAAAGCAGAAGATGTTACGAAACATACATTGCCACGAATACGCCTTCCGAGTTTATTGTTCAGGCGGACGCCGCGCCGGATCCCATAACGCCTACGCTGTCGCGGGCAGATGAGATGGGAGCGAAAATTTACGTTACATGGGCAGCCCAGGGCGGGATGGACGGCTACAAAATCTATCGCTCATCCGTATCCGCGATAACGAACGGCAATAGGGGCGACGCAAGCCACCCCCTCGACGGAACGGCTACGCCGAGCGCCGCGGAATCGTACACTACGTCCGCCCTATTGCCCAATACCACTTACTGGTTCGCCGTATGCGCCTATAAAGACGCCGTCGAGGGCGACGTCGGTTCGGCGGTTGCCATACGCACCGCCAGAATCTCGATAGACGGTTCCGCCTCCGACTGGGCGACCTCCGTGGAGTCGCCGTGGGTCAATGAATCAACGACCACGCTTGCATCCGGCTCCGGCACAGTTCCTTATTACGAATGGTCGTGGCGCGACAAGGCGTGGGAGCAAAGAACCGATTCCGCTCAGGACGACCGCAATTTCGACCTCAGGAATTTCCGCGTAGCCGCCGACGAGGAATACATTTATTTTTATACGAAATACGACAACATCACCGATAAGGATTTTTATCATTTTGCGGTCGCCATAGACACGGGCGGCGCGACGGGATTAAATTGGCTCGGCGACGATTCCAACTCCGACACGAACGGCGGCACCGCTATGGGCCTCGGCGGCGAATACGTCGGGGCGCTCAAAGCGGCGGCCATACTGGCTTTCCGCTACATTTCCACAGCCGGCACGGATTTCAGGATACATATGTACAAAAACGGCGGTTCCGGATGGGACACGCCCGCGCTCACCGGAGCCGGAAACACTGCCTGCTGGCTTACCACCGGCGACGGCGGATGGATGGAAGCCAAAGTCCGCCGCTCCGACATAGGCGCCGCCGGAATCAAAACCCTGAAATTCTCCGCCGCGGTTTTCGAGAATCTGTTGGGACTCATAGGCGACGTGGACTCGACCAAATACTACGCCCCCGACGCACTCGACGCGATGTCCATAGCGCGTATTTCCGCCGCTTCGACCTACAACGATTCGCAGTGGGGTATGAACTCCTGGGACGAGGACATATCCGATTCCGACGCGGATTTCTGGGCGCAGGCGCAGATAGACGCCTCGGGCCTCAAAATTAACCAACCTCCATCCGCGCCGTCTCTTTCGCTTCCCGCCGATGGCGCGGGTGTCGATATATCCACGCCGGCTTTTTCGTGGAGCGACAACGGCGACCCCGATTCTGGCGACGCAGTGACTTCGTATATGATAGAGATTTCCACCTCGGCGAATTTTCCGACGCTGGTGCAATGTCGGGTCAACGTCGCGGGGACTTCGTGGACGGTGCCGCAGGGGGTTTTGGATCAGGGGCAGTACTACTGGCGCGTCAAAGCGCGCGACCGTGGCGGGGCGGCTTCCGTGTCGTCGGCGTCGCGCTCTTTCATCGTGGACACCTCTCCGCCGGACAAAATCACGAATCTCTCCGCGCTGCCGGGCGATTCCTCCAGTCGGATAAACCTTTCATGGACCGCGCCAGGCGACGACGGCTCCGTCGGCAATATCACCGGCGGCAAATACCGCGTCAAATGGTCTACATCCGCGGTTTCCGACTGGGACTCGGGGACTTGGACGGACTACGTCAACAAATATTCTCTTGAGTTCTCCACCGACGCGACTCCGTCGCACACCCACGGGCTGACAATTACCGGCCTGACGGCGGG
Organism: Elusimicrobia bacterium HGW-Elusimicrobia-1; assembly: GCA_002841695.1. Classification (NCBI taxonomy): domain Bacteria; kingdom Pseudomonadati; phylum Elusimicrobiota; species Elusimicrobia bacterium HGW-Elusimicrobia-1. The sequence continues at coordinate 134,772 of PHAN01000002.1, forward strand.
CGCGTCGTGCCTGCCGTCAGGCGCGACGTATTATTTCAGAATGTGGACGCGTGACGAAAACGCCAACAACTGGTCGGATATTTCCGTCGGCGCGACGCAGTACTCTCCCGGGTCCCCCGTCGGGCACGCCCACGGCGACAGAGAAACATTCACGGCGCTGACTTCCGGAGGCGCATACGGCTCGGGAACAAATATCGTCTATGCCAAGACGACCGCCTGCGGCAGATTGTTTTTGATACGCGGCGCGTCAAATTTATTTTATGAATACGACATACCCAACGACTTATGGAATTCCAAGGCGACACTTCCTGCCGCGGCCGGCACCGGTTCGGCTATGGTCTGGGTCTCCACGGGCACGGAGGCCGGACAGTCGTGGCTTTACGCCATTCGCGGCGGCGCTCAAGACCATTTTTACCGTTATAACATAGCGGAGGATTATTGGCAGACGATGGCCAATTTGCCCGATGCCGTCGCGGGCGGCGCGGCGATGGTGTGGACCGGCGGCGCCGATATATTCGTGTCCAGTCCCGCAGCCGGCGGGCCGTTCTGGCGATACAACATACCCAACAACAGGTGGAACAACGTTGCCGACGGAGGCGACCCCGCCGATTACGGCGTGGCCTTCGGATTGGGCGGCGGGCTTACATGGGACGGAACATACGTTTACGGCCTGCGCGGCGGCACTCTGAAGACGTTCAAAAGATATTCTCCGTCGGGAGACGCCTGGACCGACCTGACCGGCGCTCCGGAGAACGTCGGCGCGGGCGGCTCGCTGCTTTACACCGGCGGCAACTCTATTTACGCCATAAGAGGCGGAGGTAACACCGACCTTTGGCATTACGACATCGAGACGAGTTCTTGGGTAGTCCTTCCCAATCTTCCCTCCCCGGTAGGCACTAATACCGGCAATCGTCTGGCGTATCATTCCGACAACGGCGCTCTGGACCATCTTTATATCTGGCGCGGTGCGACGGCCAATGACTTGTGGTGTTTTCGGCGGGACATAACCGCCCCGTCGGCGATAGGCGATCTTACGGCTTCCGTGGTGGACGGCTCCTGTGTCGCAATTCGTCTTGAATGGACGGCACCCTACGGCGACGGCACCGAAAACGGCCTCACGGAGACGTCGCAGTTCTGGATACAGTATTCGGATATGGACGTCGGCTGGAGCCGCGCAAACGCCCAGGTAAAAGTAACGGCCGGCCCAGTCGCCGCCGGCGCGCCCTGCGTTTACGATATTAGCGTGCCGCATTGGGGGGTAAGTTACTATTTCAAAATATGGACGGGCGACAAGGTCAAAAACTGGTCTTCGTCATCAAACTCCGGCGGTCCCATATCGGTCACAACTACAAAAACGCTCTCCGGAAAAATCACTAACTCCGAAACAGGACAGCCCATTCAGGGAGTGGGCGTGGGACTGTCCGGTTTCAGGAACGGCCGTACGTTTACCGACGCGGGGGGAAATTACTCGTTCACCGTGCCGGTCTGCCGACAGTACATCGTGATGCCGTCGAGCGCGGCTCTGCATTTTACCACGGCCACGGCAAGCGGCATAGACTCTTCCTATCCCGACCGCTACGAGTTTTCCTCGTTCCCCAACGACCGCAGCGACCTCGACTTCGTGGGGCATCCGACTTACGGCAACCTTTATTATTCCACGGACACCCTTACGACCACCGACATCGTCGGAACCACAAAGAAAATGTCGATAAGATTCACCGCGAACGACACCCGCCCGTACAACCGCGTCTACACCTATAATTCGACCGCCGCCGGCAATGATTCTTACGTGTTCGAGTTGCGCGGCGACGATGGCGATGGCTATCCCGGCATTCTTTTGTCTTCATCCACCGCGAATATATACAAAAACGACGGCTGGCATTACGCCACCGGCGCGTGGTCTCTCACAAAAGGAACCACATATCATATGGTGATATACTCCACTTACACCGCGGCAACCAACTATAGAATAAGAAAATCCGCGCCGCTTTCGTTCAACCGCCCCACAGACGCCGAGCCCGACTTCGCGGCAAATGTTCTGGATTACGGCTTTGACGACAACCCTGATTTCTGGATGGTCAGGAACTTCACGCCCATCTACTACTTCCACTACGCCGCTCCGCCTTATTACCAGGAAGGCAATCCCTTCGGCGTAATCTCGTCGGGCGCGTACTATCAGGTGAAGGGTTCGACATGCATAGGCCAGATATTCACCATGGAAAAGTCGTCGGTATCGGCCAAGGCATTCCACTTCTGGGTAAAACGTTCCGCGGTACAGCCGGAAGACGGCCTTTACTGGTTTCTTCTGGGCCCGAATGACTCGTCCAATGTTTTGTCATCGGGACTTCTGGCCTCTCCTGAGGCCGTCGCCACCGAATTCAACTGGCACATTTCGGAGCAGATGGTGGAATGCCCGGCGCCGCTTTTGAAAGGAAGCACATACTGGATAATTCTTAAATCCACCGGCTCAACGTCGGGCTACTACGAGTTCGCCACCCTCAATCATGGAGCCACCGAAACTTACAGGGACGCCATTACCTATCGCGGGGCTGACAGTACCCTTGTCGTCAACTACGGAACGACGTTTGACCCGCGTACCTCCCGCGATGCCATATTCCGCGTGCGTCACTCCACGGTGGTGACCGGCGGACCAAAAACAATTACGGATTTGGCCGCCGCGACTTCACAGGACGCCGAAGGCGCGGTAGACCTTGACTGGACGTACCCCGGAATTTGCGGTCACGTGGATTTGCCCATAGGCAGCCGCTACTACATACAGCATTCCACGCATCTGGACGCGCCGTTTAACTGGAATGTGGACAATGCTCAGACGGTAATCTCCACCGGACCGGTTCTTGTGGGGGAACATCAGTTCTACACCAAGATGTCCTTGGACGAAGGCAACACTTATTATTTCACCGTCTGGTACTGGCATTCTGATTTTAACGTCACATCTCTTGCCTCCAACGTCGCGACGTCGTGGGCGTCTCTTATAGCGCCCGCGGCCGTAACGAACCTCACCGCGCTTCCCGCTTTGCGCGGACGTTCCATCGATCTGGCCTGGACGGCTCCCGGCGACAACGTAATGACCGGCGACATAACAGGCGGCGCGTACCGTCTGAAATATTCCACTTATGTCGACGGAGGCGATTCGTTCTGGAACGGCGGCGACTGGACCGACCGCACTTATAAGTATGAGATGATATGGTCGACGGATACCTCGCCCGGTCAGGATGAGGCGCTCAACATAACCGCGCTTTCGCCCGGCACGACTTATTATTTCCGGCTTTGGACCCGCGACCGCTTCGAAGACAACTGGTCGAACATTTCAAACGGGGCCACATCGTGGGCGCAGGTGGTAAATCTTTCCGTCTACGTTCTTGATTCGTCCACTTACAATTTCGGAGCCGTGCCCACTCAAATATCGACCGTGTCGCTGAACGGAATAATCGTCCGCAACGACGGCAACGTAAATGCGTCCTATTTGTTGCGCATCGCCACCGGCACAGTGCCTCCGGCCAACACTATCTGGGATACATCCACGACTATCGGCGCCAACAGATTCGTGTTAAAAACAATGTTCAAAAACGCCCAGCCGCTCGACGGAGATTTCGGCGCGGCCGCGGGAGACGACGTGCTCACGCTTGAAGATATTTACGCCACCGGTGTCAACTTTTCCGACGGCACTCACGAAGGCCGCTACATAGAGCCGTTTTTGGCGGCTCCGCTTTTGTCCGACACGACTTTATGGTTCCGTCTCTCCACGCCGCTTTCCACATCGACCACCGAATATCAGACCATACCGGTGGTAATTACAAGCGAGGAGACGTACCCGTAAAGGGCAGTGGTTAGTGGCGAGTGGTTAGTGGATAGAAAGGGCAGTGGTTAGTTTTTTGTTTTTACTATCCACTATTCACTAACCACTCGCCACTATACACTAGCCACTTACTTTTGATTGGAGGAAAAAATGAAAAAATTCTCATCGACAGGGTCATTGTTTATTCTCTTGTTTATCGTTTTTACTATCCACTACCCACTAACCACTAACCACTGTCTTTACGCCGCCGGTCTCTCGTCTCCCAACGCCTCGATGTATCTGGGTAACCTTAAAATCGGCCAGACGTATTCACTCAGACAACTGCTGGGCTACCCATTCAAAGCCACCTACAAAGGACGCTCAATGGCCGACCTGTCCATAAGCGTGATCGCGCTGTCCACCGCGACATCCGACGGATACGAACCCATCCCGTCCAACGACTGGATAGAAATCGAACGCTCGCATTTCTCTCTCGATCCGGGCCAGACCGCCGAAACCGACATCCTCATAAAAATCCCCGACGACACCGCGCATCTTGACAAAAAATATATCGTCATAATACAGCCACAGTCGGGCGCGCCGCGCGCCAGCGGAGCGGGCATTGTTTTCGGCACGGCGCTCAGGTGCCAGTTGCGCCTCGACATAGCCGCGCTTCCTCCCACGCCGGACGAAATCCGGCAGTTACGGCGCCTTCGGCACGGACAGTCGGTCGGTGTGGTTGTGTCTCCGGAAAGAATTTTCGTAAACGAAATCGAGGCGGGAAAAAAGATAGACGTCAAAAAAACTTTCGGCGATGTTATAAAAATAGTGAACTCGTCGGATTTCGACGTAGAGGCCGTCATAGAGTCCGCCGACCCCGCCAAGTTCGGGATGTTCGCCCCGTCGGGTTATGAAACCGCCCCCGATCACAAATGGCTTGTGCCCGCAAAAAGAAAAATCAAGATTCAGAAAAACCGCATAGCCGAGGCGCCGGTTACCATAAACATTCCTTCCGGCCCGGAACACGAGGGGAAAAGCTACTATTTCGCCATTGCCGTAACCGTCAAATCGCCCATAAGAGAAGTCAATCATCTGGTCAGATTCTTTGTGGATATGAAGTAGCAGTGGTTAGTGAAATAAAAAAAAGTGGTTAGTGGATAGTAAAAATGAAAAAGGGGGGGAATAGTATGATAGGAGTTAGGAGTTATAAAGATTTAATAATCTGGCGAAAAAGTATGGAACTTGTAAAAATTGTGTACAAAGCGACCAGTAGTTTCCCGCAAAAAGAATTATTCGGATTGACAAATCAGATGAGAAGGGCAGCCGTATCGATACCTTCAAATATAGCGGAAGGGCAGGCCAGAAACCATACGAAAGAATTTGTGCAGTTTCTGTATCAGGCGTTGGGCTCCCTGGCGGAACTTGATACACAGGCAATAATAGCCAAGGAACTGGGTTATCTAAAAGCAGTGGATAGTGGTGAGTGGATAGAAAGACAAACTGCCGAACTTCAAAAGATGACACACGGCCTACTCAAAAAACTAACCGCTATAGACAGTGGATAGTGGCGAGTGGTTAGTGGATAGAAAGGGCAGTGGTTAGTTTTTTGTTTTTACTATCCACTATTCACTAACCACTAACCACTGCCCCTAAAAAACCCTTGACTTTATATAATTATTTTGCTATATACTGTATATCAAACAGGAAGCATACTTCTTAATTTAACATCTTGAATAAAATGAGACGTGGGTTGGCCCGCCGAAGAAGGGCAGGAGGTGAAAAAAGGTCGTATGATTCAATCTTTAAAAAGCAATAGAGAAAAAGAGCTCGCGGCGTCGGTGGTGACGGAGTGCGCACCGTCATCCGTGACAGGCGCGGGCAAAAATCAAAAGGAAGAGGGAGGATTTATGAAGAAGCTATTTTTTATGCTTCTGGCCGCCTCCGTCGTGGGGCTTTTTGCCTCGACGGTAAAGGCAGCCGACTGGGACAACGCCTACGTCGTAGTGCGTTGCACGGTTAACGTGTCGGTTGATGTCGCCCCCACAGGCACAGACAACGCCTGGGTGCCATACATCAACGACGCGCCGGGTACCGGACCGTACAACGGCGGTGTCAATCAGATATATGTGTCGACGGGTGTGGCCGTGAGGAACACAAGTTCTGGTGCCATAACCAACTGGACGCTCCATTTGGTATCGACGCAGACCTATTCGGCTACGCCTGATATAGCCGATTTCGCCAACACGACGACCGCATATCCGGACTGGACGTACGGCAACAATCTTACGGCCAATGGCCCAAACAAGATTGTAATCGCCGCTGTTTTCAAGAGTAATCCCGCCGTCTTGGGCGATTACAACGACCTGGACGTGCTCTTCTCCACGGGCACGGTCTATAAGACAGGTTCGGCAGATTTAGGCCCCGCTGCCGACGAATATTTCGGCGCTGTAGCCAGCGGTAACAACCTGAATATGGTCGCGCCGACAGACACAAGGAACCTGTACTTCAGGGTTCTGACGCCCTCGGCCGTTACGGACAGTATGTATCGTAAGTTCGAGGTATTGGTCAAGGCCGGTTTAGGTCTATAAAGATTAGTCACAGCAGTTTAAGGTCAGCGTAAGTTGGTCTTTGGTATCCCGCCGTAGTCCGGCGGGACTCCATAGGTTAACAAAATTACTCCCCGTAGAGGTAGACTTCCGTGTCCGCCATCATGGACGCGAATGTTTTCGGGTGTCATTTTCCCGAGACGTTTGCGACCCCGGAATTATCGGTGGCGCCGATGAAGTCGGCGCCCCATCTGTTTAAAGATTATTTTGCCGTCGCGGCTATGCGCCCGACGGCTTTTGTTTTTTATAGCCGAATAAACGATTTTGCCGGCGGATGCGGTTGTCTATTCTCTACGGGGAGAAAAAACATCACCCATTCGCCGGCCTTCTTTTTTGCGGAGCGGAGGTCTATCTCTACGGGGAGAAACGCCTGCCGCTCCGCTTACTATTTTGCAGAAACGCGTCGGGAAAATCCCCCTGTATCCCCCTTTAAAAAGGGGGAATATCGCACCTCCCCCTTTGGAAAAGGGGGACTGAGGGGGATTTCAAAAAACCATTTTGCCGGCGGACCGGAAGTTTGCCTCTACGGGGAGTGCATCACTACCGGTCCCGCCGGCTTACTTTTTTTTGCGGACGGACACGAACGTCGAACCTCTACGGGGAGGCAGTACGCATCGCCCGTCCGCATCTTTTTCGGGGGGCGTACGAGCCGCCCCTTCAACTATCGGGGGCGGACACGGTTGTCTATTATCGGAGTTTATCCCCGCGAAGGCGGGGAGGGAGAAAAACACCGCCGCGTACCGCCCCCATATTTTCTTATCGGAGAAATATTATGACTAAAAATGTTTTCACCCCGCTTGCTCTGCTGATTTTATCGGCATTTATTGCGCCGCGCGGTTTGGCGGCGGCCTCGATTGCCACCAATTACTCCGACGTTTACGTGGACAATCTTAAAATCGGCGGCTCCTACAATCTTACGGCCACCGCCAATTATCCTATGTGGATATTGTGGAAAGGCGGCGACAGGGCGCTGATAAAAGTGACGCCGAAACTGCCTTTCAAGGAAGTTATGCGCGCGGGATACGAACCCGTGCCCGATATTTCGTGGATAACGGTTTCAAAAAAAGAGTTTGAACTGATGAGCGACGAAACGGCCAATATCGACGTAACGGTAAACGTGCCAAACGACCCGAAACATCTGGGCAAAAAATATCAGGCGCTCGTCGAGGTTTCGGCAAATCCGCCCAAGGGTTCGCCCGGCGTCTCGATTGCCCTTGCCGTAAACGGGAAGATACTTATGAGCGTGGCCGGCAAGCCGCCGACCGAAGAGGAATTGTCCGAATTAAGGCGCGAACGAATACGCGCAAGGCGGGGGGTGATCATTGAGCCGGAGCGGCTTGAGGCATCGGTAAAAGCGGGGGGCATCAACGCCGAATTAACGGCCGACGAACCGCTTAAAATTATCAATTCGTCGAGGGAAAAAGTGTCCGTGACGATAGAATCCGTCGCGCCCGAAGTCGCCGGGATATCGGCGCCGTCGGGATATGCCAAGGGCGCGGCCAAGGACATAAGTTTTTCAAAGACGTCGGCGTCTCTTGAGCCGGACAAGATTGAAAATATCGGAGTGTTTCTCAGGAAAGTGCCGTCGGACAAGTCGTTTTATATTGTCAGAATAACCATAAAGTCGCAGACGCTTGAAGTCGCAAAATTCGTGAGGGTTTATGTCAACTGAGAAAAAGTGGGTAGTGGATAGTGACGAGTGGTTATGGGTAGTGGATAGTGGCGAGTGGTTAGTGGATAGAAAGGGCAGTGGTTAGTTTTTTGTTTTTACTATCCACTAATCACTATCCACTCTCTTTAAAGGAGGCAGTATGAACGGTTTAAGTCGTTTCAAAGATGTCCCGCAAACGGTGCGGGAAACAAAATCAAGTCCCCCGACGGAAACGCGGGGACAGGGAGGCAGTATGTTTTACAAAGTGAAATCCCGCATAGCGGGATTCGGAAAGTTGTTGTTGTTATCGGCGGCAGCCGTTGGTCTGGGCGCCATTTCGGCGTCTCAGGCGCAAGCGGCCACGACCGCATCGGCGTATATCACGCTGAGATGCACGGCCACCGTCGCCATAGAATTGTTCAGCGGCGGGTCACTTCCGACCTCCGCGACCTTCTATGATTTCGGCGAAGTCGGGGCCGCGGGCGTTTACGTCTCGGCTAATCCCGTGGGCGTAAGAAACAGCGGAGTGGGTTCCATAGCCAATTGGACGCTCGACATCACGGAAATTACGCAGGACGGCGGAGCCAGCGCGTGGGTCATAGGAAACACGCCGGGGCTTAACAGAATGACGCTTCACGCAAAGTTCTCGACGAACACGCTTACGTCAGGCGACTTTGATGTGGCGCTGGATACTGTTTCCACGACGGCTCAGGGCGCCAAGGCCTATCGCCTCGACGTGGTGAACGGCAGCCATTTCTATGACCAGATAGCATCTTATGTCGAGTCGTCATTCAGTCCCAACGCGTCCAAGGTGCTTCCGGCCAGCTATAGCGCGACGAAGTCCGAGCGTCATATGTGGCTCAAGCTCCAGACGCCTACGGCATTTGAAAACGCCAACGCCCTTACAGCCATAACGCTGAGGGTCAGCGCTTACTAAAAGAAGGCGGAGCGGCAAATCGTCCGCGCCGCGCGCAAAGTCCGTTTTATCATATTGCGCGCCAAGCGAGACAGGATTTCCGTTTTCCGTCGATGTCTCCTTTGTAACAGGGAGTCGCATCGGTGAAAAGGAATAAATCTCTTTCCACTATCTTCTTAAGAGCGCTGCTGACAGGGATTATAGCGGCTCACGGGGCTCCTATGCCCTCGATGCTGTACGCCGCCCCCGTTACGCTTCGCGGCTCACCGCCTTACGCGGGACCGCCGAACAGAGTCACGTCCATCATCGCCGCTCCCGATTTTTCAGCGCCGGAAGCGGAGGGGAAAATAAAGTTGAACTGGACGGCTCCGTCGGACGCCGGAGGTCTGGACGTTTTCTCCTACATAGTCAAGTACGCGACTTTTTCCGTCGCGGATATGGGAGGGGACAAAGACGCCTGGTGGGATCATCCGCAATGTATAACCGCCTTTGATCCGGAACTAAACGTTCGCTGGGGCAAAAAATCTCTCGTGTCGTCGCAAGGAAACGAAATAATATCGGTATCCGGCCTTGAATCCGGAACGTATTATTATTTCGCGGTCAAGTCCGTCGACAGATACCACAGATTCTCCGTCTGGGACATACCTTACGACGGTGTATCCTCGCAAAGCAACGCTTACGCCACCACTCCGCCGTGGCAGCCCTACATAGTCACAACGCTTGCGGCAGAACCTATGGCGGCAATAAGAGCGGCGGCAATGCTTGAATGGTTCGCGCCTTTGTTTGTGGAGAATAATCCGCCTTACGAAATTCTTCCCGGTCACATAAAACAACTCGGACAGTACTGCATCCAGTATTCTACGGCGCCTCCGCCCGAGCCCGTCAACAGACCCAACCAGCCGAACAACTGGGCGGCTTCTCAAAGAATCATAGTATCCACACGCAACGTCCAATCGGGCGACCTGCAAAACTACGTCCTTACGGGACTCTCGCACAATACCACCTATTACGTCCATCTTTTCACCAAAAACGAATGGCCTAACAAGTGGTCTTATGCGTCATACCCAGTCACTACGGTGCGGCCTTACATAGACCTCTCGCCCGTGGACGATCTCGTCGCTACCGCGTCGGCGTCCGCCGACAACGATATAGCCAGTTTCGTCACGCTTTCGTGGGAAAATCCCGAAAACGAGCAGTTCTTCGCCGGCGCGCGCGTGGGATATTCCACGTCGTCGTATCCGTCATCGCCCGATTCCGGAAATTATTTTGATGTAGAACCTCTTGCGTCCGGCACATCCACCGACTACGCGCATATCCGTTTGCTGCCGCGGCATAATTATTATTACTCCGTTTGGGCGTACGACTCCAACCACTTCTACTCCTCGCCGCGCAATGCGCAAACGTTCACATCGTTCGATATAAATCCGCCCGCCGGCGTCAAAAATATAACGTCCTTCGTCGATGTTTCTACCGACGGAGACGAAGACGCCTATGCCATACGCCTGGCGTGGAGCGCGCCGGACGCATCGGCCGCTATGCTTTACAGGAATATCGACTTTGACAGAGTCAGGGTCTATGTCAGCACGACCTCGGCCGACCCCGCCGACCACGTGTATCTCTCGACGGCCTCCGCCTCCGAGACGGCGTTTATTCATTCAGGCGCGGCGCCCTACACGACATACTATTACTCGTTTGCGAGTGTAGACGCAATCTCAAACGAGCAGACGGCCGTAGAGCGCTCGACTCACTCGGTCTATATCTGCGAAGATCACGTGCCGCCGTCGGCTCCGACTATTGTAACCCATCTCTATACCGCTTCGCGCGAATACGCCGACGGCTGCAAAGTCGCGCTCACGTGGCGAGCTCCGCCGGAATCGCATTTTGCGCGTATAGTCGCCAGAATATCGCTCGACGGCTTCCCGCTGTCCGTTTCCGACGGCGACGCGCTTACGGAATGGACCGGACTGCCCGACGCGACCGGCTCCGCGGAATTTAAGCGGCTTGTATCGCTTACCACCAATTACATATCGCTGTTTGCCGTCGCCGAGCGCGGCGCGGCGTCGCGGCCGGCTAAGGTCGCGGTCTACACTGATATTCCGTGGACGGATACCGTCTCGCCGCACGTGCCGCGCGACGTCAGGATTTCGTCATCGCGCAGGGTTACGTGGAGCCCCGTGAAATACGACGCTAACCTGGCGGCCATACCCAACTATGCGACGCCGCGCACTGACCAGATTTACTTCTACGAAATCCTCAAATCTACGTCGATGAAAGGCCCCTGGATCGTCGGAGACAGAATGAATCCGTCGCTGACTTTCTGCGACATCGCCGCGGCGGCGACCGGATATTACAAGATACGGGCCGTCGACGCGGGACGCAACTGCGCCGACTCATACGCCTTCGACCTCGACGGCAACATATACGTCGCCGCGGGCGATTCAAGCTACGTGAAAGTGCCGGCGGACATCGTTTCGTCCTTGCGCACGCCGTCGAATCCGGCCAAGGATTCGCATCTGCTTTCGCTTTCGCGCGTTCCCGCCGACGAGAAAGGCATAATCTATAAGTCCGTGGAGTTCCGCTCGTCGGCCATATCCGAGACGTCCGACGCTATGCGGCTCCAAGACGTCCCCGGGTTCTCTCTGGGCGCGCCCGGAGCGAAACTGGCGTTCAGCTATGATACGGACAGAGATTCCGTCGCCGTCGCCGCGCCCTCGCGCAAAGCGCCGTCGCGCCCGGAGATACAGTCGCAGCTCGGAGTGTTCTATTACAACGGGGTCGAGTGGCAGAGGATAAATCTCTCGGCTGCCGCGCCCGACGGCTATGTTATCTCGTCCGTGCGGTTCGCGGGCAAATATCAACTCCGCCGCGCCGCCTCTACGGGCGAGTTCGCTTTCTACGATGCCGTCCCGCGAATCATCACGCCCAATAACGACGGTATCAACGACAGGGCGATGTTCCGCTTTGCCAATCCGCAGGGACGCTCGATTACGCTTAAAATTTACGACATCAATTCCGTTCTTGTAAGAGACATAGGCGAGACAACGGCCGCGTCGGACACGCCCGGCGAGCATATATTCTGGGACGGTCTCGACGACAACAATCGCATCGTCGCGCCCGGCGTCTATGTTTATCAGTTGGAACTTGAAGAAAAAATTATCAACGGCACCATAGTGGTGGCCAGGTAAAGATAAAGAAGTGAATAGTGATTAGTGGATAGTAAAAGAAAAAACAAGAAGCAAGATAAACCGTCATTCTGAGCGAAGCGAAGAATCCTCGTCATCTTCCGGCGAAGAATCCTCGCCATACTCTAACAAGATCCTTCGCTTCGCTCAGGATGACAGATAACAAGAATTTTATGGACAATAACAAATATATTTATCGGCGCGTCGCTTCATCGGCGGGCAAACCCAAGTCAATCTCGGAGTTTATCCCGCCACAGGCGGGAGGGAGATTCTCTGTTTTGTCCGCCGACGAGGCGATGCCGTCTTCAAAGGAGCATTTTATGAATACACTTATTAAAATCATCAAAAAATTTCCGCCGCCGTCGTCATTGTTTATTCTCTTGTTTATCGTTTTTACTATTCACTATTCACTATCCACTATTCACCCTCTTTACGCCGCATTCGAGGATATTTCCGTCGGCGGACGTCCCGCGGCTTTTTCCGGCGCGTATACAGCGGTCGAAGGCGACGCGTATTCCATCTACTACAATCCCGCGGCGCTTGCGGGTATGGCAAGGGCCGAGTTCGGCGCGCAATATTCCAAACTTCATACGGGGCTTACGGACGGTTCGGAACTCTCCAACGCTTTTTTCGGCGTGGCGCAGCCGCTTAAATTCGGCTCGGCCGATTACGGCACAATCGGCGCGGGATGGATAAGATTCGACCTTGCGGAACTTTATCAGGAAAATACTATAATCTTGTCCTGGGCGCGTGACATTGTAAAGAACAAACTTTCCTTCGGATTCGGCGCCAAAATGCTCTCTATTACCTACGGCGAAAACGACTACACCAAAAACGCCTTCGACAACGAGGGCAACACGACCGGCGCGGCGGACCCGCTTTTCAACTATGGCTATATCAAATCCGCCGCCGACTTCGACGCCGGAATAAGATACGCTTTCGCCAAAAATTACGCCGTGGCCGCCGTCGCGCAGAATCTGGCGGGCGCAAATATATCGCTCGTCAACGACCCCAATGTCGCGCTGCCGCGTCGTTACCGTTTCGGCCTTGCTCACACCGGCAAGGCCTACGCGCTTTCGGCCGATGTCGCGGGCGCTTCGGACTCTTCGGTAGTGCGCGGAATGGTCGGCGTCGAAAAAAGTTTCGACTTCGGTGGCGCCCTGAGGGCCGGGCTGGGAATGGGCACCGACGGATGGGCCAATATCGCCGGCGGTTTCGGATTCAAAGCCGACGCCCTCAGCTTCGATTACGGCCTCGCATGGCCGTTGTCGGGCATAAAGAACACTTCAGGCAGTCACAGGGTCTCGGTGAATTTCAAATTCGGGCCCGTTATGCGCCACCCCGAATCCGACTCGGAAACGCAGGTGCGCCTGGCGCAGGAAATTACCGCCCGCAAAGAGTACGAGCAGAAATACAGGGTGTCCGAGATAGAACTCGCCCGCGCTAGAGAAGAGATAAGACAGCTCAAAAATCAGATAGAGGAATTGCTCAAGCGTCCGTCGGCTCCCATACCGGCGCCAAGAGAAATCGCGTCGCCCAAGCCGACGGTTACGGAGACGCCCGCGGCCGTCAAACCCGGCGTAACGCCGGCCGCGCCCGCTATGCCCACCGATATCGACGCTTTGAGAGCCGCTTATGCCAAAGAATTCAACCAGTATCAGCGCGACGCTTCCAAAATGGATATTAAGCAGCGCATCGCGGCGGTTGACGTCATAGTCGCGCGTTATCAGGGCAAGATAAAGATAACCGAAGCCGTCGACGAACAGATGATACTCAGGAATGAATTCGCCGCGCAGACCAAGTTCTATAACGACGCGCTTACTTACTACAAACGTCTCGTACGGCAGGGTATATCCGTCGAGGAGCGCAAGGACATACTCAATCGCATGATAACCAAGTACCAGGTGCTCGGCGTCGATGTAACTGTCGCCAAAGAGGAGCTTAAGACGGTAAAATAATATATCGGCGGGACACGGGGTCTACATCGGAGTTTATCCCGCCATAGGCGGGTGGGGGGAGGAAAGAACACCCGCTGTCCCGCCGGAAAAGCAAATTAGAAATCCCCCTGTATCCCCCTTTTAAAAGGGGGGTTGAAAGAGATTGTCGGGTGAAGTTCATCCCCCTTTGAAAAAGGGGGAAAGAGGGGGATTTAATGTTGGCGGCTATATTCCGGATTTTTGTCAGGCGAATAAAGGTAATTTTATGATATGAGGCACAATTATGAAAATAAATAAAACATTCTCAGCCGTAATGGCCGCGCTTGTCGCCTGCGCTTGTCTTGCCGCGCCGGCGCCGGCCGAGTTCCGTCTCGTCGATGTAAAGCCGCGCGTGCTTACGCCCGGCGGCTCGTCGGGTTTCAACGACCGCGTAATATTTTCTTTCGTCGAGCCGGACGAAAAGCTCACTTTAAGAATATTCACTCTCGACGGCAGAAAGATAGAGGAAATTGATTACGGCGCGGCCGGAACGGAACGTCTCGTCTGGAACGCCTGCGCCGCGGGGTCAATGGTGTCGCCCGGCGTTTATATTTATCAGCTTGAAGCCGACGGAAAAGTTTTTTCGGGGACATTGGTGGTGGCAAGATAAAATAAAGTGATTAGTGGCGAGTGGTTAGTGGTTAGTAAAAGAAAAAGCAAAATGTCATTCCCGCGCCGCGCCGTAGGCGATGCTCCGCAAATGCGGGGCTGTGGGAACGCGGAAATCCAGAGCAATTAAATAGAGTCAAGAAGCGAGAGTCAAGATAAATCGTCATTCTGAGCGCAGCGAAGAATCCCCGTCATATTCCGGCGGGGAATCCTCGCCATACTCTAAGAGGATCCTTCGCTTCGCTCAGGATGACAGCTAAGGTGTTTATGGTTTGTTATTCTCAATGAGAAGCAAGAGGCGGGAATGATATTATGAGAATACGCACACGACTTACTATTTCATTCGGGTTGTTCGTTGCGCTGGTGTGCTCTATCGCCGCCTTGAATCTTTATATGAGCGCGATTTTAAGAGACAAGCTGGACTCGAGCATTTCCTACGCCCAGGTACTGTCCTTCTGGCGCGAGACGGATTTTGCTTTTGCAAGGCAGCGCCGGACCATAGATTATTACTTGATGTTCGCCACGCCCGCCGAGAAGGAATCGTTCAATACCCAGGGGTTGCTCATCGTAAGGAAAATCGATGAGTTTATAAATCTTATAAGATTGTCGTCGGAGGCAAAAGACATAGCCGTCTGGCGCGACGCCTACCGTGATTATGCCGCCGCCGTGAACAGGATGTTCTCATCGCACACTCCGGAGGAAACTCCGATGAGATACTTTGAACAGCGCGTGGAACCGGCTATGAAAGCGCTCACCGATGATATAACCGGGCGCATAGACGACTACGCCATCCGCATAGATTCAATAGAAAAGGATATCGCGGCGCGCACTCGCAAAAGTTTCATATTTTCCGTCATGGGAGGGCTCGCGGCGCTTTTTCTTGCCGCCTATCTGAGTGTCTCTCTATTCCGCTCGATTTCCGTGCCCATAAAAACTCTGGAAGACGGCGCCCGCTTGATAGGTTCCGGAGACCTTACGCACACCATTATTCTTAAGCGCGCCCCGCCGGAACTCAAAACCCTCGCGGATAATTTTAATTCTATGGTCTCGAACCTCGCCAAACTTCAGCTGCAAGTAGTGCAAATGGACAGGATGTCGTCGATAGGTCAATTATCCGGAGGCGTTGCGCACGAAATAAATAACCCGCTTACAGGTGTGCTGGGGCAGGCGCAGCTTTTGCTTGAAAAACTGCCCGAGGACTCGCTCTACCGCAGTCACATCGTTAAAATAGAATCGGCGGCGCAGCGGTGCCGCAAGATAGTCCGCTCTCTTCTGGATTTCTCGCGCGACAAGGACTACAACTTCGCCCCGACGGACATCAATCAGATAATCGAAGAAACGTTGGACCTTTTGTCCAGCGAATTGCAGTCAAAGAGCATAATCGTCAAAAAAGACCTTAAGCCGGTGCCCAAAGTCATGGCTTCGCCGTCGCATATGCATCAGGTGGCGCTCAACATAATGACCAACGCCACTCAGGCCATGAAAACCGGAAACGGTACGCTTTTCGTATCGACCTATCGCAGCGGACAGGAAGTCGCGATATCGATAAAAGACACGGGAATCGGCATCAAAAAGGAACATATCAATCATATATTCGACCCGTTTTTTACGACTAAAGACATAGGCCAGGGAACCGGCCTCGGTCTTACGATTTGTTACGGCATAATTCAAAAGCACAGTGGCTCAATTACGGCGTCAAGCCCGGGAGAGGGAAAGGGAACGGAGATAATTATTCGTTTGCCGATCGCCAAAATATGAAAAGAATAGTGATAGTCGAGGACGATGCCGACGTCGCCGAGGTTGTAAAAGTCATAGCCGAAAAACTCGGCTTTGAGTACGCGCTTTTCGGCGAGCCCGTTCCGGCCGTGGAGTTCATAAAAAAAACGCTTCCGGATCTCGTGCTTCTCGACATTATGATGCCCGGAGAAATAAACGGATTTGAAGTGGCCAGAACGCTTCGCGCCGGAGCCCTTACCCGCAAGATTCCCATACTTGCCATGTCCGGCTATGATTCCCAGCAAACGCAGTCGCGCATATTTTCCGCCGGCGCCGACGATTATATAGCCAAACCTTTCGACTTGAAGGATTTGGAAAAACGCATAAAGTCGCTGACGGGCGCCTGATCCGCCGCGAAGACGGATAAAATTATTTTTTGACGCCGAAAAAAATGTATAATTTACGTTCGATAAAAATGCCCTTGACAAGACCTCAATTATCGAGGTGGGTATTCGCCTCGGCCGCCGTATTTCTGGCGGCCCTCGCGCTCGCCATTCCGTCATATGCCGATTTCTGGACGGAAAACTCCGCTTCCGATTTCTCCAACGGATATTTCTCCCGCACCACTTCCACCGTAGCGTCGCCGCCGATACGGATCCAAAACGTCGCCGACTGGTACACAGTTCCCGGCAACACGTGGCAGGAAAGACAGCCCGTTAAAATAACCAACTCCGCCGGAGTACTCACCGAATATCAGCTTCAATTGACGCTGAACACCAAGGGTTACGTGGATTCGGCCAAATTGCGTTCCGACGGCGCGGATTTAAGAGTAACGGATTCCGACGGCGTAACGCTGTTGCCCTATTGGGTGGACACAAGCACTCCGATCAACGCCAACACCGCCGCGCCGATATGGGTCAGGATTCCGTCCGTCCCCGTAGGCGAGAAGACCATATATGTTTATTACAATAATTCCAGCACGGCCTCATCGCTTTCCAACCGTCATAATGTAGACGATTTCTACGAGGACTGGTCGAGCGCGGCCATAGACCCGGGCAAGTGGTCTATGGGCGGGCAGGCGCCTTTTCAGATTACGACATCATCGAAATACGCCGGCGCTTATTCGGTGCGGTCGGGCACCATAACGCACGGACAGGAATCCTACATACAATTCACGGTGAATCCCGCCATGGCTGCCCGCGTCACTTTCTGGTGGGCCACTTCCTGCCAGCCCGAAATAAATTCCGACCGTCTGCGTTTCTATGTGAATAATATGGACTCGCATATTTCACTCATAGGCGGTGAAATACCGTGGACGCAAACCACGCAGAACCTTGCCGCGGCGCCGAATACCATCCGGTGGAAATACAACAAGAACACCGACGGAATAAGCACAGGGCTTGACCGCGGATGGGTCGATTTCATTTCCGTGCGCAAATATACCGCTTCGCCGCCCACACTCGACTACTCTCAGTCGCCGGAAATCGTGGGCTACGAGTATTACTTCGACGGATATTATCTTTCCGAAGTAAAAGATCTCGGCGGCGAGAATACCCACATCAACAGCGCCTCATGGACGGTCACGACCCCCGCCGGGACGTCGGCCAATATTCAGTACAGGCGATCCAATTATTCGTTCAGTTTGCAGAGTTCAACGCCCACGCCGTGGACGGCTTTAAGTAACGGCGCGCCGCTTACAAATATTCAGGGACGCTACCTTCAATATCGCGCCGACCTCTCGGGACCGGGCACGACTTCGCCGGCTCTTGTGGAAATATCCGTGGATCACAGCCCTGTGCCGCAGAGGCCTTCGGGCTTCCGCGGGACGGCGGTTTCCTCGACGGTAATTCACTGGGAATGGTCGGATAATTCAAGCAACGAAACGGGTTACAGAATATACTCGGGAACGGTTTCCGTGCCCGCCGAGGGTTATGTGTCTTCGCTTACGGGAATGCTCTGCGAACTTGGGGCAGACGCCACTTTCTACACGGAGCATAACCTGTCGCCCAATATACTCTATAACAGGTACGCAGTGGCATATAGCGCCAACGGCGGCAACGCGTCGAGCCGCTCGTCGGACTCTCGGCTGCTTCCGGCGGGCGTAACGACCTATTCGCACGCGCCGGTTCCCGTGGCCGAGGAATTCGCTTTTCTGCCGGGTGCGGGCGTTCAGTATAACACTGTTCCGACGGAAACGGCGATTTATCAGTCGACGTTTATGTTCACGTCGGATATGTCGACTACATCCGTGGAGTACTACCGTTTTGTGTTCAGCACACAGCCCTCGCACTCGTGGGTTAATACCGAGACGGTGTGGATTCCGAATGTTTCCACGGTAACCCATCCCGACTCCGGCGATCTCCACATTAAAAAGGCAATGATAATTCCGCAGGCGGGTTTCAACTCCGAGTCGTGGTATTTCCACGCGCGGACATACAACAAGGGCAATATCCCGTCGGGCATAAGCACGCTCGGACCGTTTTACTACCGCGGCTCGCCTTCCGCCATAACGGACCTGACGGCCGTGCCGTCGCCCACGGACGAAGGCCGTGTGGTGCTCTCCTGGACGGCTCCGTCGGACAACGCCGGAACGGCGCAACTGACAAACGGCCGTTTTGTAATCAAGCGTCGCGCCGACTTCCTCATAAACACCACAACGCAATTCGACGCGGCGGTTACAGTCGCCAATATTTCGACCACCGCTGCGGCGGGGCAGCTGCAGACCTATGTGGTTACGGGTTTGACCCCGGGCAGTATATGGGGCTTCTCCATAAGATCCGTCGACTATCAGGGAAATTACTCGGATGTTTCCACGCATATTCTGGATTCCGCAAACACCAGAACCGCCGCCGCCAAAGTGGCAAAACTCGTATATGTCACGCCCGCCCGAACCGGCGAAGTGGGCAGCCCGATAGGTCCTATTACCGTCGAGGCCCGCGACGCTTCGGACAGAGTTTTGCGTCTGGACACCGCTCAAAACATCTCGCTTGTGACCGACTCTCCCGACGGAGAATTCTCGCTGTCGGGCGACGAAGGCAGCTTCGGAATAACATTCGTAAATATCGCGGCAGGTTCTTCGCAACAGTCGTTCTTCTACAGGGACTTGCAGTCCGGCAACCCCACTATTACCGCAGACGAGTCCCCGTCCGCCGATTGGGCTTCGGCTCAGCAGCAGCAGACCATCCTTCCGGCCAAGGCCATAAGGTATATGGTAACGCACGACGGCGCCGGAACCATAGGTATCGACGAGAATCTGACGATATACGCCAACGACGGTTACAACGCCGGCAACATATCGGTGGAATACGAAGGCGGAATGATATCCACAACCACCTTCTCCGGAATGCAGGTCATTCCGTCCACGCATATGTACGCCTCCGCCGACGCCGGCACAAAAAATTACACATTAAGAAATCTCTTCTACGCCGGTCCCGGCGTCGTGAACGTTTATGAGGCGATAGCACAGAATTACGTCGATGTATGGGCAGGCGCCGGCGGCCGCGCGTGGGCCGCTGCCGACGAAGGCATCATAAAGAAAACGGCCAACTCCGGCGGCGACTGGTTCGCGCAGCGGTACGCGGTGGGTTCGGCATCGGGATTCTACGGCGTTCATTCTCCCGACGGTTCGCTGGCCTGCGCCGTGGGCGAAGGCGGAAGGATTTTCGTAAGCACCGATTCCGGCACCGGATGGACTCAAAAGGCATCGGGCGTAGCCGAGCGCATAAACTCGGTTTACTTCGCCGATGTCTCCACGGGCTTCGCGGCGACGGCCTCAGGCAAGGTTCTTAAATCCGACGACGCCGGCGAGACATGGTCGAATCTCGGCACAATGACCGGCGCGCCCGCGCTTTACTCCGTGTTTTTCGTGAGTCCGTCGACGGGTTTTGTCGCCGGAGCGGGGGGTAAATTATTCAGAACGCTCAACGGCGGATCGGCGTGGAGCGACATATCCCCGGGCGACACCGGCGATTTCAGAAAAATATTTTTCTACGACGAAAGCGCGGGTTTCATTGCGACATCCGGCGGCAACGTTTTAAGAACTACCGACGGCGGCGATTCGTGGACATTGGCGGCGGCGACCGACCAGGCGCTTTACGGCATATCCTTCGTGAGTCCATCAAACGGAATTGCCGTGGGCGACAAGGACACCATAGTCCGTTCCGCCGACGGAGGAGCCACTTGGGTGCTTGTGAGTTCGGCCGCCGCGGGACGTCTCAACGGCGTGTCGTACTTCCCGGGCACGGCGATAGCGGTGGCGGCGGGCACATCGGGCAGACAGTTTCGCACCACCAACAACGGACTCGCGTGGTCTCAGATCAGAATGGCCGGCGCGTCGTCGGAAATGCGCTGGAACGGAATGGTTTCCACCTTCGTTCCCGTCGCGCAGCGGTTAGTCCAAAGAAAAAATAACCAGGCGGTCGCCCGCCTCGGCCTCTGGAACGCGTACGGATCGAACTCTTCGGCCAACCGTGTCACCGTCACGCGAACCGGCTCGGCCGCCGGAACCGCCGTCACGTCGGTAAAAGTATATCGCGACAGAAACGGGAACAGGGCGTTCGACGCCGCGGACGAGCCCTATCTCGGCGAGGCGGTTTTTGTGGGCGATTCCGCGCAGGTTAACTTCGCCAATCAGACGATTTCGGCGACAACGTCGTATTTCTTCATCACTTATTCCCTTGCGCAGGACGCGCCCATAGGCGCAACACTGGGGGCGCAATTTAATTTCGGCTGTGTCGGCTCCGTCGGCAATCCGTCGTTTTCCAGAAATAATCTGCCTTACGACATCGCGCCGAGAGACATAATACCGAGTTCAAACACCATTTTTATGACGATACACTCAACTACGCCGGCGCAAGTGGAGCAGGGCGCAAGAAACGTCAGAATATCGTCGTTCTCGATGATAGCCGACATCGGCGAGTCGCCGTTTACCCGTCTCAGGGTGGACATCTCGACGAACAGCGTGAACCTTGCCCCGTCCGACATAGAAAAGCTTAACCTTTACAGAGCCGACAACTGGGACGACATCGGAGTTACGCGGCTTGTGTCCACCGCGGCTTTCAACTCTCTTGGCGTGGCGGCGCTCAATATCGCGCTTGCGAATAATCCGACCGAGCCGGGGCTTTTCGCCGACATCGACGCTTTTACGACGGCTCAATATTTCCTGACCGCCGACATATCGCCAAACTCGAAATATTCTTCCGACACTCAGGATGTAAGGTTCGCGGTGACGACGAGATTTACCACCAACTACTTTACCCTCGACGCCGAAGGAGCCAACGGCATATTGCCGGCGGGGAAACTGTTCTTCTCGGGCGCAGTAAAAATAAATGTCGCTTCCGACAAACTTACCGTAAACCCCGTGATTGAAGCCATCCCCATACTCAGACAGTCCGACACGAAGGTATTTATGCCTTTGAACCTCTCGCTCAACGACAATAACGCCGTGTGGACGAAGATACGCATAGACAGGTCCACGGGATCCACCGCGGTCGATGCGGACGTTGAGAGAGTTACCCTTTACCGCGACGTCAACGGAGACGGCGAGCTTAATGAATCCGTCGACGCGGTTGTCGGCAGCGCAAGGTTTTCCGGAGGCATCGCCGATATTGTTTTTGCCGTTCCCGAGACGCTCAATACAATACTGCCGGCCCACACCACATATTTCGTCGCCTGCGCAATTTCCAAGCGCGCCACCGTCGGAGCCACACTGGCTCTGAGGATGGCTTCCACATCTTATATAACGCTGGGCGGCGTTGACCAGGTGATGCCCACCAACTTCCCTATACAGTCGGCGGAAGCCACAATACAGGACTTCCCCGACGAGGTTACCGCCTCCGTGCGCTCGCGCGCGCCCAGAGACGCGACCGTGGCCGAAACTAACGTCCTTATGCTTTCGGCCGAACTGCGGGCATTCTGCGACGCCACGCTCGACAGGGTGGTGGTGGCGCTCGAAGGAACCGCCGAGCCATCAAACGTAGTCGCGGCCAAGATTTTTTACGACGACGACGGCGACACGCTTTTCTCCGCGTCCGGCGACACGCTTCTGGGAGCGGGGACATTTGACAGTAACGGCATCGCCTCGATAGCGCTCGCCAGTCCGCTTACGATTTATGACGCGTCGAAGATGATTTTTGTTGTCTACGATTTTGAACCCAACTCCACACCCGATCGCACCGTGGGCGCGGGGCTGGATTCTTCCGGCCTTCAGTATAACCTGCCTAACTCGGGACAGAATTTCGGATACATAAGGTCCACGTTTATGGGACTTCTCGACAGGCGCACTCCGTCGGTGCCTTCCGCCAAATTTGTCATAGACGAACCCGGCGGCATAGAACTTGAGCCGGGTAAAATAACTTACTTCATCAACAGGAAAGCGTCTTTGAAATTCTCCTGGACGTCAATCGCCGAAAACGGCGTCAGGGACCTCGGCTACGCCGCCGCGTCATTCGATATGACAACGAGCACCGACACGCCCGACGTTACCGCATGGCGAGTATCCTCCGACGATAATATCGACTTCGACCGTCTGAACCTTAAACACAATACGACATATTATGTCTGGTGCAAAGCCACCAGCGCCGACGATTTTGTGCGCGTCAACACCTTTGAAATGAAAGTCGACCTGACCGCCCCGCCGGATCCCGAAAAACCCCAGACAACCGCTCAGGACGAAACTTCCCCTGCGGCGCCCGCCGCCGCGCCGCGTCGCGCGTCCGCGTCGGGATACTGGGTTTCGTGGGAACCCGTGAGAGACATCGAGTCGGGCATACTGTACTACGAAATCTCCGAAAAGGTCGGCACGGATATGTGGGTGGCGCTGGGCACGGCCACGGCCGTGGAATATTTCGTGGCGTCCTCGTCGCCGTCGCAGTTTTACTATTACCGCATCCGCGCGAAAAATTACGCCGGCACATGGAGCGCCTATTCGCTTCCGTCGTCTGTGGCGTACATATCGCTTCCGGACGAAACGCTCGATATGCTCTCCACATATCCCAATCCTTTCGATTCGCGCCTGGCCTCCTGCAAAATAGTTTACATACTCAAAGGCCCGTCCGCCGTGGATATGAGAATATACGACCTGCTGGGCAATCTGGTGCGCAAGTGGGACTACACCGCCGGTTCCGAAGGCGGAGCGGCCGGCTTTAATGAAATCAGATGGGACGGCGCCGATTCTTCGGGTTATAAAGTGGCGATGGGAATGTATATTCTTTCAGTGGACGTCACGCCTGTCGACGGAGAAAAGAAAAATAAACGCTGGAAAATCGGTGTGATACATTAGGGCAGTGGTTAGTGGATAGTGATTAGTGGTTAGAATAAAGAGTTTTTTTATGAATAAGTCATATATTCACACTAAGACAATAGGAACGGCGCTGTCTCGGCCTTTGATACGCTGCGCCCTTGCCATTTTTATTTTTACTATCCACTACCCACTAACCACTAATCACTGTCTTTACGCCGCCGGCAGGTCCGGCGCGTTCATGTCGTGGGGCGCCGGAGCAAGACATCTTGCGCTCGGCAGCGCCGGAACGGCCGTGGGCGACGCCGACGCTTTCTCGCCATACTATAACTCCGCTTCGCTTGGCTTCATTGAAAAAAAAGAAATCGGCACGCTTCAGGCCGTACTTTGGGAAGAAACCGCTTACAGCTACTTATCTTATGTGCATCCCATGCTCGACCGCGGCGCTATCGGTTTCGACGTCATACGACTTTATTCCGGCGGCGCCGTAAAGACCGACGAGAACAACCGCGTGACGGGTGATTTTGCCGGCCAGCAGATTGCCGTGGGCGTAGGATACGGCAAGGCCGTCACCGAAAAACTTTCCGTGGGATTGCGCGGCCGTGTTCACAATAACACTCTGGACACCGTTTCGGCGTCGGGCATTGCGATGGACGTGGGCGCCGCGTACCGATTGACGCCGCTGGCCGACGTGGGATTGAGTTTCGCCAACGTTATATCGGTGATTGCGGGCGACACTTCGGATACTATGCCGGTAGTGGCGAAAATCGGCGGCGGCTACAGAGTTTTCGGCGAGCGGTTGCGGCTGGCCATGGACTACGGCGCTACGCTGGGCGATGGCTCGTCCGTCGGATCGTATGCGGTCGGTATAGAGAGCCGTTTGAATAAATATTTTGCGCTGCGCCTTGGCAAGAATCGCCAGGAGATGACCGGCGGATTCGGCTTGGGCTTCGGCGGTTTCAATCTGGATTACGCCATGGCCACTCATTATCTGGGACTCTCGCACCGCGCGTCGTTCAACTTCCGATTCGGACGTTCGATGGCGGAACTCCGTGAACTGGCGCGCAAGGCCTCCGCCGCCGCCAAATTGATAGAGAGCTCGGAGACGACATCCGTCGCGCCCGAGGACGAACAGCGCATTATGGCCTTCCAGGAAAATTATCAGAGCGCCATCAATATGTACAAGAGAGGGTTGTTTACCATAGCTCTGGACCGCTTCAAAAACGCCGGCAACATAGACCCCACGGATCCCGACGTTCCTCTTTACGTCGAGCGCCTGAACCTGATAACCCCGATTGTCCCTCAGAATATGTCTACGGATAAAGTCAGCGAACTTATGCGCCGCGGCATAGTGTATTTTGTGGAAGGCCACGGGCAATCGTCGGTAAAAACGCTGGCCTACGCCCTCTCTCTGGAACCCGATAATTTCACAATGATGAGATTGCTCGGCCGCGTCGAGGAAAAAACCGGATACCGCGTGGACCGCTCGCAGCCAGCGTCGGGACTTACGCTCGTCGATAAAATGCAATACGAGGGTTTGATAGCGTTCAAGAAAAAAGATTACGCCGAGACGATAAAACTCTGCGAAGAGATACTTTTACTTGAGCCCGACAACGCCCTGGCGCTTAAACGAATGGGCTCGGCCTTTTACGCTCTGGGCGAAAAAGACAAAGCCAAAAAGATGTGGGAGCGCTCCAATGAACTCGTTTACGACAAGAATCTCGACGATCTTATAAAGAAAATCAAATGATAGTCAGACCGATATTTAATTTATTTTTGTCATTGTAAGTACAGTGTCGGTGCGCGGGGTGACTTCCGCGGAGCAATCTGACTTCGCAGTGTCACCCTGAGCGAAGCGAAGGGTCTCGTAACTTGTAGCAAGATTCTTCGTCCCGCCAAAAACCGGCGGAACTCAGAATGACAAAAGCGAGTGTGTCGCTCGCAATGACAGGCGAGGGCGTTCCTCGTAATGACGTTTTCATGGAGAGACAATAATGAATAAAACCGCCGGAGCGCTTCGATTATTTATAGCCGCCATATTCTCATTATTGTCGGCGGCGTCTGCTTTTGCCGCGACGTCTCTTATGGAAGAGAAACTGCTCTTCGAGAAGGCGATTCAGGACCGCGCCGAGAAAATCGTCGAAAAAATAACCGGCTCCAAGGAAATGGTGGTGCTCACCACCGTCGAACTTGCCTACGAGGAGTCCAAGAAGGATGGCGAGCGCGACGCTTTCGCAGGCGCCCGCCGCGCCGAAGAGGACTATCTGCCCGGCATCACTTATTCTTACGTCCCTTTCGACACTTACAGCATGGGTCAGCAAAATGTCGTCATAAAACGGATAACGGTTCTTATTACGCTTCCTTTGGAAACCCAGGAACTGCTCTCAGAGCGCGTCCGCAAGGAAACAAACGAATTGCTGGGACTTAATCCGCTGCGCGGCGATACCGTGCAGGTAACAAAGATCGCATTCAGCCGCGAGACAAAAAAACTTCGCGAATATCTGGAAGATTATTCGCGGCATCTTTACTGGTTTTTCCTTATGGGACTTCTCACGCTGTTTCTGTTCGGCCCCGTGAGAAGTTTTTTTAAAACAGTCGTAAAAGCTATGGAGTTAAAGATCGAGGCGGACACCAGGATAAGAGGCGGCGCGGAACTTACCGGCGCGGGTATGGGCGGCGGGGGCAATCCGTTCGGCGGCGGTTCTATGGAACTCGTCCTCGACAGAAAACGTCCGCAACTCAAGGAAGGAGAGCAAAACCCGATGAAGCGTTTCGGATTCATTAACGACGCAAATCTCAAAAATCTCATCTACCTGATCAAAAAAGAGCCGGCGGAATCTATCGCCGTGGTAATAAGTTATCTGCCGCAGCATATGGCCTCGCTGATATTGACGGAACTTGCGCCGGCGACGCAGGCCAAGGTGGCCATGAATCTTGCCACCGTCAAAATTCTCAACCCCGCCGACGTGGATTCGATAGAAAAAGACATAAAGACAAAAATAGATTACCTCCTCGGCGGAGAAGAAAACTTTATGCAGATTCTCGATTCCGTCAACCGCGAAACGCAGGAGAACATACTAAAGACACTCGAAACCGAGAATCCCACCCTGGCCGTAAAACTCAAGAGCCAGTTGTTCTTCTTCGAGGATTTGATACTTCTGGACAAGACGTCGCTGCTTAAGGTCATAAGAGAATCTCAGCGCAGACAAATATCCCTGGCTCTGGCTCTGAAAAACTCGCCCGAAGAAATCAAGACCAGGGTAATGGACGCTCTTACCGAAGGCGCCCGCGCAATGCTGGCCGAGCAGATAGACCTGCTCGGAGAGGTCTCGGACAAACGCATTCAGGAAGAGCGCAAGATGATAGAGGCCGCCGTCAAGGATTTGGAGAAAAACGGCGACATAGTTATAGACCGCGCCAAAAAAGAACAGGGCGACGGCTATGATATAGTGACGAGAAAATAAAAAAGAAGTGGTTAGTGGATAGTGAATAGTGGATAGTAAAGCCCTTCGTTCGGCTACAGTCGGTTAGCAAAAACGGACTATCCACTATTCACTATTCACTATCCACTGCCCCTAAGGAGACATTAGATGGACATAATGACAGTATCAGGTTTGTTGATAGGCGGCGCGGCGATATATTATACGATGTATGTCGGCGGTGTCGTCGGGTTGCTTCTGAACGCTCCGGCGGCCGTGCTGGTGTATGGCGGCACGCTCGGAGCCACACTCGTTACCTACCCTTTTATCATATTGAAAAGAGTGCCGAAGGCGATGATGCTCGTATTATTTCCGCCGAAGCGCTATACGCCGCAGTATATGATGAGTATGCTTCTTCGACTCGCCGAAAAAGCTAAAAAGTCGGGCGTTGATTCTCTTGAGGCCGAGTTCCCGACCCTTAAAGACCCGTTTCTGGAAGACGGCCTGCAAGCCGTGCTTGACGGTCTCGACCCCACGGTTGTGCGCGAGAACCTTGAAAAAGAAATAGTGTTTCTCCGTCGCAGACACTCCCAGGTAACCGCAGTTTTTAAAAGCATGGGCGCATACGCTCCTATATTCGGTCTGCTGGGAACTCTTATTGGCGTCGTACAGGTGCTTCAAAACCTGACCGACCCCACATCAATAGGATCGTCGATGGCCGTCGCCGTTACCACCACGTTTTACGGCATCTTCGGCACGAACTTCATATTTCTGCCCACGGCCGGAAAACTCGCCGCGCTGACGGAACAGGAAGTGCTGCTCAAGGAAGTGGCCATCGAGGGCATTCTCTCGATACAGGCGGGCGACATACCGCTCATAGTTTCAAGGAAACTTCACTCGTACCTGGCGTACAAAACCAGAAAAGAGGCGAAAAAATAAAATACGACGGCGCCGCGCACCGGCGCGAATAGAGATAAAAATATGGCTATTTTCAGGCGTATGAGAGACAGACGCGCCCGTCCGCGCGAGGACGGCGACGACGGCGGCACAATTTGGCTTACCATTTATTCGGATATGATGACCAACTTGATGCTGTTCTTCCTGATGCTTTTTACAATGTCCCGTCTGCAAACGGGTTTGCGCGAGGACTTACAAAGCGCGCTCAAAGACCAGTTCAGCGGAAAAAAAACCGAGCAGAAAGTCGAAGAAAAAAAAGACGACCGGCAAATGGAGGAATTAAAAAAAATAGCGCTCGTCGAGGAGACGGAGTCCAGAATCAAAATAACGCTGCCCGCGCCCGTCCTGTTCGACATAGGAAAGGCCGATGTAAAATCCGAAACCGGACAAATACTCTCGGAAATATCAAAACCGCTCAAGGAAAGCAAATATCCCATTACGGTCGAGGGACACACCGACAACATCCCGATGTCGGGAGGGAAGTATAAATCCAACTGGCACCTGTCGGCCGCCCGGGCGTTTGCGGTGCTGAATTATCTCACGGAGAAAGAAGGCATCAGTCCCGCGCGTATGTCGGCGCTGGGCTATGGCGAGTATCAGCCGGTGGCTTCAAACGATACCGAGGAAGACCGCGCCAAAAACAGAAGAATAGACATAATCCTTGTGAAAAAATAAAATGCCGCCGCGTCTTTAAGGAATAATTATGAAACCCGAAGATATACTCAAACAACGTCTTGCCGAACGCGATGCCAGACAGGCCGAGGTCGCCGAATCGTCGGGCCGGAAGCGCGCTCATCGCGCCGATGAAGACGATATCAACCCTGAGTCGCTATGGCTGATTCCCTACGGAAATATGATGACGGTGCTGATGGTTCTTTTCCTGATTTTGTATTCGTTCACATATAACCAGAACTCATCGAGTTACGAACAGGTGCTTACGCAACTTCAGAGCGAATTCACCAAACTCGACAAAAAAGCTCAGGAAAAATTCGAAGCCAAGCAAAAAGAAAGCCAGGCCGCCGCCGAGATATCGAATTATCTTTCCGAAAAAGGCCTGGACAAACTGGCGAATGTGGACGTAAACGCCCAGCGCATCAGAATACAGCTGGCTACTCCCGTGTTGTTTGATTCCGGCGACGCCGAACTGAAACTGGAAGCGGCGTCCGTAATGGATGAAATAGCCGAAATGCTGCGTAAAGTGCCCAACAAGGTCATAGTCGAGGGGCACACCGACAATATTCCCATAAGCACTCCGAAATATGCCAACAACTGGGAGCTTTCCGTCGATCGCGCCATAAACGTGATAAACTATATGAACAAACTCGGAGTTCCGTCCGAAAGATTCGCCGCGGCCGGTTACGGCGAGTTTCAGCCGGTGGGAACCAACGATACCCTCGAAGGCCGCTCGAAAAACCGCCGCATCGAGTTCATAATAGTAAGGACATAAGTCGACAGATCCCGCCTATATGCAGTCGCTCCGAAAGCCGCTTTCCGCATACGTAATAGCCCCCGCGTGGCTTATAAAGTCCCGACGGGAGCATCTGCTTGCCGAGCGCAATCTCCGTCGGCTGGGATTCAACATTTTGAATCCCGCTTTCCGCCCCGCACACATGCTGTGCGCGGGGTCCGCCGCCAAGGCCGCTGAAATCAGGCGCGCCTTCCTTGACCCGCGCGCGGATGTCGTTATGGCTTTACGCGGCGGTTACGGCTCTATGAAAATATTGCCGTATCTGGACTTCTCCGTCATCAAAAAATCTCCGAAAATACTGGCCGGTTTCAGCGACCTCTCGGCGCTTCTGAATCCTATTTACGAAAAAACCGGCGTAATCGGTCTGCATTCTCCGATGTTATGGAACTTCACGTCCTTGCGACCGCTTGCGACCCGCTCTTTTATCAACGCTCTCGACGGATTTCCGAATAAAAATCTTTTGGACGGGGCCGTCTCGCGGACTTTTGCGGCGGGCCGCTCGACCGGTGTGCTGAAGGGGGGCAATCTCGTCACGCTCACCGCGCTCATAGGCACCCCGTGGGAGACGGACACGCGCGGAGCCGTGGTTTTCCTTGAGGACGTCGACGAGAAAATGCACGAAATAGACAGATGTCTCGCCCATTGGGCGCTGGCGGGCAAATTTCAAGGCATTCGCGGGCTGGCGCTGGGTGATTTCAGGGGCGTGGATACTCGCGCGGTATTCGATGTTATACGCTCTCTTGTCAATGTGAAATGCCCCGTTATATATTGTCCCGACGTCGGTCACGTCCCGCGCAAAATCACGTTTCCCGTCGGGGCGCGGGTAGCCCTCAACGCTCCGCGTATATCCGGCACGGCCGCGCTCGAAGTGCTTTCGCTGGACGGCTATCCCGCCGTTGGCGGGCAATCCGCAAAAAACCAATGAACATATTATTCGTCGTAATAATATCCGTGAGCGCTCTGGCCGCCGTAGTCACCGGACGTCTGGGCGCTTTCACTCAGGGAGTTTTCGAGGGCGCCAAGTCGGCCGTCGAGGTATCGCTTTATCTTTTGGGCATAGTGTCCCTGTGGATGGGGATAACCAAGATACTCGAAGACGCCGGCCTGGTGGCAAAAATAGCCCGCTTTATGCGTCCCGCCGTCAGAATACTTTTCAGAAATATCCCGCCCGAACATCCGTCCCTGGCCTCCATTACCATGAACTTCCTGGCTAATCTCTTCGGCCTCGGCAACGCGGCCACGCCTCTGGGCATAAAAGCCATGCGCGATTTGAGGTCTCTTGAACCCGACTCCGACGACATAACGTTCGAGATGATGCTTTTTATAGTCATAAATACGGCCAGTATTCAGCTTATCCCGTTTACCGTCGTGGGTCTTTTGGCGCAATACGGCTCGTCTAATCCGTCGGCGATAATTCTGCCCACTATAACGGCCACCTTGATATCCGCGGTAACGGCCGTGCTCATACTTTTTGCCTTCAGGAAGTTTTCCAAGAAATGATAAAAACTTTTGAATATCTCTCGACGGCCGTCATACCCGCGTTTCTTCTTTTCGCCGTAATTTTCGGCGCGGCGCGGAAAGTCAGGGTCTACGACTCTTTCGTCGCCGGAGCCAGGGACGGACTTGGACTGATAGCCAAAATATTTCCTTATATTCTGGCGGTTCTTGTGGCAGTAAGGACTTTTCAGGCGTCGGGCGCGTTCGAGATATTGCAGAAAGCGTTCTCAAAAACCCTCGGCGCGCTCTCGATTCCGGCCGAGGCATTGGGCGTGGCTCTGGTAAAGCCCTTGTCGGGTTCGGCTTCGCTTGCCGTTTTTGCCGACGTACTTAAAAATACCGGAGCCGATTCGCTGCCGTCTCTTATGTCGGCGGTAATAATGGGAAGCGCCGAGACGACCTTTTATGTGCTGGCCGTATATCTGGGGGCGGTAGGAATTAAAAAAACCAAATATCTGGTGCCGGTGTGCGTTATGTCCGACGCAATAGGAATAGTCGTGGCGATAATCACGGCGAAACTTTTTTTCAAATAGCATAATGCAGTGGTTAGTGACGAGTGGATAGTGGCGAGTAAAAATGAGCACTGCTACTAACAACTTGCCACTGGTCGCTATCCACTACCCACTTTTTTGACATGTGCCGCGTTTTGGGAATAAAAAACTACTCTAAGAATATCCACCTGCCGCTGGTCGGCGAGTTTTTGCGCCTTGCGGTTTGCGGCCGCGTGCCCGAAAATTCCAAACCCGGCCACACCGACGGCTGGGGCTTTGCCGGCTATGACGCCGCGGGCGCTCCGTCGGTAGTTAAAAGCGGGGGGTCGGCCATAGACGAAAGAAACAGGATTCTCGACGAGATTAAAAAAATCGACGCCTCGCCGGTTCTCATCGTCCACCTGCGGAAATCCGCCTGGGACGACACGACATACGCCCGCCACGCCCATCCCTTTACGTTCGACAAATATATTTTCGCCCACAACGGCACCGTCGAAGATTACAAAAATCTTGCGGGCGAAATACCGTCCGATATCCGTCCGGCCGACGATTCTTGCGATACCGAGGTATTGTTCAGGTATCTTGCGGGGCGCGTAATGAGCGGACATTTGCCGTCGGTTTATAATAATTTGCGCGCGGCTTTCGCGGACGTCGCCGTAAATCGCGCGCACACGTCCCTGACGTCGCTTTTTTCCGACGGCAAAGACATCTACGCTTTCCGCGAATATACCAAGCGGCCGGATTATTACACCATCCACGCCGCGTCTGTCGGATATTCGGCGGTGGTTTCTTCCGAACCTCTGCCCGGAATCAAAACAAACTGGCGGCCTATGGAAGCCGGCGAACTTCTCCGTCTCTGATACCCTCGAAAAATAGTATACTCTTACCGCCTGAACCTGTCGCGACGCGGGAAAACAATGAAATACTTCATAAAAACTTTCGGATGCCAGATGAACGCGGCCGATTCGGATTTTGTGGCCGACGCGCTTGAAAGGCGCGGCTATGAACGGAACGATGCGCCGGAAAACTCCGATTTTATCGTCGTAAACACCTGCACCGTCCGACAACACGCCGAAGACCGCGCGCTGTCGTATCTCGGGACGCTCAGAAAAATCAAAACGCGCAATCCCGCGGCGAGAATATTTCTTATAGGTTGCGCGGCGACGCGTCTCGGAAAAGAAATTAAGCGAAGATTTCCTCACGTTGACGGCATCGTACCGGCTCCCCGGATAGAAAGTTTCGACGCGGAGTTCGGCGGTGAAAGCGTTTCGTCCGCGCGCGTCGGACAGCGGGGAAAAATCTCCGCCTCCCCGAACGGCCAGCGCGCGCGCGAATTCGTTACCATATCGCGCGGCTGCTCCAATTTCTGCTCCTATTGCATTGTCCCTTACGTTCGCGGCCCGCATATATCCCGCCCGCAGCGGGAAATAATCTCCGACGTGGAAGATGTCGTAAAAAGCGGCCCGGGGCGGATAACTCTTCTGGGACAGAACGTAAATTCTTATTCTTCGGAAGGAATGAGCTTTGCCCGCCTGCTTAAAACCGTTTCCGCCGCCGAAGGCGTCGAAAGCGTGGGGTTTCTCACAAGTCATCCCAGGGATATGAGCGATGAAATAATAATCGCCGCCGCCGGCGAGCCGAAAGTCAGAAAGCATTTTCACTTGCCCGCTCAGTCGGGATCCGACAGGATACTTTCTCTGATGAATCGCGGATACACGCGCGCGCGGTACCTTAAAGTGATTGAAAGCGTCCGCAGGAATTGTCCGTCGGCCGAGATCACCACGGACATAATTGTCGGCTATCCGTCGGAAAAACCGGAGGAATTCGAAGATACCCTTTCGCTTATCCGCGAAGTTCGCTTCGACGGCTTTTTCGCGTTCAAATATTCTCCGCGCGAGGGTACGGCCTCCGCCGTTATGGCCGACGATGTGCCGGTACATGAAAAGGAACGCCGACTGGCGCTCGCGCTCGAACTTTGCCCGTCGAAGGCGGCCCGCGCGTGAAAAATTTGCGTGTCCTTCTTGCGGCTTCGGCCGCCGCGGGCAAGAGAAAACTTCTCCGCCACAAATTCATTATCGCATTATTGGTTCCGGCCGCGCTCTTGGCCATAAACGCGCCCGGAATTATCAAATCGCTGGTTTATTACGATGTGATCAGGGAACACGCCGTCAGGCGCGACATAGACCCGCTTCTGGTCGTATCCATAATCTACGCGGAATCGAGTTTCATGCCCGCCGCCGAGTCGCACAAAGGCGCAGTGGGACTTATGCAGATTATTCCCTCGACTTTTGCCGAATTGAGAAAAGAACTCGGCATGAAGAACGACGTAAGCGTCCTGAAAGATCCGCGTGTCAACATTAAGGTGGGCGTTTATTATCTTGCCAAGCTCCGTCGGGAGAGATGGGTAGAGAGCGACATCGAGCTTCTGGCGGCCTACAATGCCGGTCGCGGGAAAGCCCTTTCGTGGAAAAGGGATTCGGGCGGCAGGTTGACGGCCGAAAAAATACCTTACAAGGAAACGCGCGACTATGTCGCCAAAGTCACGCGCACTCACAGATGGCTGAAAAAAATATCGGGAAAATAAAATCCGGCGGGACTTCGGGACACGGGGATATAACGCCCCTGATGAGCCAGTATGCCGCCATAAAATCCGCGCATCCGGATTACATAGTATTTTTCCGTCTCGGCGATTTCTATGAAATGTTCGGCGACGACGCCGTAGAGGCGTCGCCTATTCTGGGTGTACTGCTGACTAAAAGACAGCAAACGCCTATGTGCGGCGTGCCTCACCACTCCTCGGCAAACTATATAAAAACGCTTTTGGCGGCGGGCAAGAAAATCGCCTTATGCGAGCAGGCCGAAGCGTCCGACGGCCCAAAAAAACTGTTGAACCGACGGGTCGTCCGCCTGATAACGCCCGGAACGGTGTGGGAGGAAAACCTTCTCGACGCCCGACGGTCCAACTACGTGATGGCCGTCGCCGCCGGTCCCGACGGTCTTGCCGGCATCGCCGCGGCGGACATCAGCGCCTCCGACGCTTACATCGCCGAAATTCCTGTGTCCGAACTCGCGGGGGAAATAGCGGCGCTCTCGCCGGGGGAAATCATAGTCCAGGAGTCGCGCTTCGCCGACTTCAAAAAAATCTTAACAGGCGCCGCGCTCCTTACGGCCGAACCCGACTGGTTTTTCGACGAAAACAGGGCGCTTGCCAAAATGACCGAGACCGCCGGCGTAGCCACGTGGAAGTCCATCGACCCGGGAACGCACGCCGCCGCCCGCTCGGCGATGGGCGGGCTGCTCTCGTATCTGGAGCGCATACGTTTTCCCGATTCGGGCAAGGTAGTGTCGTCGGCGGTTTTCAGATCGCCCTCGGACGTCCTCCGGCTGGATTCGTCGGCCATAAAAACGCTTGAAATCGTGTCAAATATGCGCGACGGTTCCGTCGAGGGCACGCTGCTTGAAGTGCTCGACGATACCGCTACGCCCGCCGGCGCGCGACTGCTTAAAAAGACGCTTCTGGCGCCGCTCACCGACCCATCGGCCATATCCCGCCGTCACGAATGCGTGGGATTCCTCGTCGAAGATTCTTTTCTGCGCCGCATCCTCCGCGAGGAACTCGCCGGCGTGGGCGACGTCGAAAGAATCCTGACGCGTCTGAGCGCGGCCTCCGCCTCGCCGCGCGAAATCCATCATCTTTCCGCGTCGCTAAAAAAAGCCGCGCGGATAAAAAAAGCTTTCGACGGCGATTCGTCGCCGTCCATGGCGCCGCCTCCTCCTCTTTTGGCGGAAACGCTTTCGCGGATAACGTCGCTTGAAGACGTGACTTCACGCATTGACGCGGCGATAGACCCCGACGGCGGCGCCGACGGGTTCATCAGGGCGGGTTTCGACTCCGAACTCGACGGACTCGGCGGAATAGCTGCCGGCGCGCGCGACTGCATACTCGAACTCGAACGAAGCGAAAAAAGCCGTACGGGAATTAATTCTCTGAAGATAGGTTATAACTCCGTCAGCGGATATTTCATAGAAGTCACCAAAGTCCATTCCGTTTCGGTTCCTTCGGATTACACCCGCAGACAAACTCTGGCCCACGCCGAACGATACTCGGTTCCCGCGCTCGTGGACATAGAGCAAAAAATACTTCACGCCGCGGAGCGCGCCGAAGCGCGCCGGAAACTGCTGCTCGACGGCATAAGAGATCTCATCCTGGCGCGAAAAAAGGAAATATCCGCCTTGAGCTCCGCCGTCGCCCTCATAGATGTTTTGTGCTCCTTCGCACAGACGGCCGCGTCCGGACTCTGGACGCGCCCGTCGATGAACTCTATGGACGCCATCGACATTAAGAACCTCAGGCATCCCGCGGTGGAGCATCGGCTTCACGCCGGAAAGTTTGTCCCGAACGACGTACTCCTCGACGGAAATCAAAATCAGATAATTCTTTTGACCGGCCCCAATATGGCGGGCAAGTCCACTTATCTCAGGCAGACGGCCATCGCCGTTGTTCTGGCGCAGGCGGGTTCGTTCGTGCCCGCTACCTGCGCCGTGATGGGCGTGGTCGACAGGATATTCACCCGCATAGGTTCCGCCGACAATCTGGCGGGCGGGGAATCCACATTTATGGTCGAGATGACCGAGACCGCGTCCATCCTGCGCGGCATGACTCCGCGTTCTCTGATTATTCTCGACGAGGTCGGCAGGGGCACGTCCACTTTCGACGGAATATCGATAGCGTGGGCCATAGTCGAATATCTGCACGAGCGCGCCCAGTCGCCCGACGGCGAGCCGCTGGGCGGACCCAAGGTGCTGTTCGCGACGCATTATTTCGAGCTTACGGAATTGTCGGAAAAGCTGCCTCGCGTAAAAAATCTCAGTGTAAGCGTAAGCGAATGGAAAAACGAAGTCGTGTTCCTGCATAAAATCGAGCCCGGCGCGGCGGACCGTTCCTACGGAATCCATGTGGCAAAACTCGCGGGAATGCCGTCGGACATAATAGATTCGAGCCGCAGAATCCTCGCCGATTTACAGACCAATTCACACGGCCTGCTCAAGAAAAAAACCGCCGAGGGATCGTCTGCGTCCCAGATGGATTTTGAGGATTTTCTGATATTTGATAAACTTCGGAATATCGACGTGGAAAGCATCACACCCGTCGAGGCGCTTAATCTTCTGGCGGATATCGCCGGAGCTTCGGTCGCAAAGGCCAAAAAAACGGAGAAACCACAATGAAAGACGACCGCCGCGGGCACATCAGATTCCCGGTCGCTCACGACTTGGACAACGTAATATCGATGGACGTAAAAACCGGCGCAGGCATTGTCCACGACGAGGCCGTCATATCCGATCTCTCCGCCGGCGGTCTGGCGCTGCTTACGCCCGCGGATTTCAAAACCGGCAAACAATTCGAGATGGCACTGCAACTGCCGTCACTTAAAACCCGAACCATAAAATGCCGCTGCGTGCGTGTCGAAAAAAAACCGGACATCAACAGGGTCGGAATCGCTTTCATTGATATAAAGTCGGAAGACAGAAATCACATAAGCGCCATCGCGCGCGACTATAACGATTGCGAAACAAAGCTCGCGCTGGGCGTAACCGACGTGTGCTTCAAAAGATGTCACTACTATAATCTCTGCGGCAAGAATGTCAAAATCTGAAGTTCCTTCCACGCGACGGTCCATCCGCCTTCTGGACAAAAACACAGTCGAAAGAATCTCCGCCGGAGAGGTGGTGGAGCGCCCCGCTTCCGTCGTCAAAGAACTCATCGAGAATTCGCTGGACGCCGGAGCGCAAAATATTTCGGTCGAGATAGAGGGCGCGGGGCGTAAACTCATAAGAGTGGTCGACGACGGAAGGGGAATACCCGCCGCCGAACTGCCCAAAGTTTTTCTTCGCCACGCGACAAGCAAGATAACGTCTTACGACGATCTCTTCCGTCTCGACACCATGGGCTTCAGAGGCGAGGCGATGGCTGCGATTTCTTCCGTGGCCGAAGTCAAAGTCGAATCCGCCGGGGCGCTTCCGGATGGAGTAAGAAGCCGCGGCGCGGCAATATCGGCGGCGTATTCAAAAATATCGGGCGTATCGCCGTCTCCGGTATCGGCGGGCGCGGCCGTTGAAGTCGCCGGACTTTTCGCCAACACTCCGGCCCGGCTCAAGTTCCTTAAATCCGACGTCACCGAAAAAAACGCCTGCGTGGCCGCGGCGCTTTCTCTGGCGATGGCCAACCACGGGACCGCGTTTCGGCTTTCCGTCGACGGAAAAAGCGCTTTCCGGCTCGAAGCGGCAAAGTCCGACGGGGAAAGATTGGCCGCCGCTCTCAAAAAAGACATTTTCGGCCGCGCTGTATTTTTTGAAGCGCGCGGCGGAGACGTCGCCGTGCGCGGATGGATATCCCCCATAGACGCTTTTGTGCCCGCGCGTTCGATGCAATGGGTCTTTGCCAATCGCAGGCCGGTATCATCGAAAACCGTCTCGTCGGCCGTATACGAGGCGCTCAGGGAATTTCTGCCGCGCGGGCGGCATCCGGTCTTCGCGGTTTTCGTCGATGTGCCGCCTTCCGCCATAGACGTCAACGTAAGCCCCACGAAACGCGAGATAAAATTTGCCGACGATACGTCGGTGTTCAAGGCCATCAGAAGCGCGGTCGGCGGCGCTCTTGCATCGTCCGGGCCGGTAAGTTATGGTTTTGCTTCGCGGCGCACGCCCGCTATGACGGATGCGCGAGGGATGTCATACGACGCGTCGGAAACTTCCGCGACGACGGAGAGCGAATCCGCCGCTTTCTTTGCCTCGGAACTGGCGTCTTCGCGCGTAAAGTTTATAGCCGACGTTTTCGGATACTGTCTTATCGCCGCCGACGGCGACGGACTTTATCTTATAGATTCGCACGCGGCTTCTGAAAGAGTTCTTTACGAAAAATACCGTTCGCGCAAAACCGCCTCGGCATCGCAGTTGCTGCTGGCGCCGATGGTAGTGGACATACCCGCTTCCGTCTACGCGGATGTTGTGACGAATATCGACAAACTCGACGACCTGGGATGGAAGATAGAACCTTTCGGCGAGTCCTCGCTGAAATGTTCGGGCGTTCCCGCGGCGCTCGGCGACATCGACGCCCGCTCGGTGCTGATGGCTGTTTTCGAGCCGTCGCGCGAAAGCGGCTCGACTTCGCTTACGGAAGAAGATATAATCAAAAGGTCCTGCCACGCAGCCGTACGCGGGAGGGATCGGCTGGGATTCGTCGAATACCAACGGCTCCTAAACGATCTTTTCGCGTCCGAGAATTATCAAACCTGCCCGCACGGCAGGCCGACACTCGTAAAAATCTCCTCGTCGGAACTGGCCTCGAAGTTCCGGCGAACCTAATATTAGTTTCGCATAATGCGCCCGTAGTGAAACGGATATCACGGAAGCCTCCGAAGCTTCTAGTTCGGGTTCGAATCCCGACGGGCGCGCTCCTGCCTCGGGGGATATGTCCGATAATGCCGAAATACATAGTCATAACAGGTCCGACCGGCTCCGGCAAAACCGCCGTAGCCGACGCGATTTGCGAGGCGGCCGTCGGCGAAATAATATCCGCCGATTCGCGGCAGGTCTACAAAGGCCTTGACGTGGGAACAAACCTGTCGCCCACGCGCGCGCCGCAGCATCTGGTGTCTTTTCTGTCGCCGGGAAAAGCGTACTCGGCGGCGGAGTTCTTTGAGGCGGCTCGGGCGGCCGAACGCGACATAGCCGTCCGGGGGAAACTTCCGGTGATTGCCGGAGGCACGGGGCTTTACATTAAAACGCTTTTCGACGGCGGCCTCGACGCTATGCCCTCCGCCGACCACGCGCTGAGAGCGCGCCTGAGCGGACTCTCGACGGCGGGAATATACGAAAAACTCAAATCCGTCGACCCCGCATCGGCCGACAAAAACATCGGCAATCCGCAGCGGCTTCTGCGGGCGCTTGAAGTGTTCGAGCTTACCGGCGTTCCTATGTCCTTGCGGCGCGATCCCGCCCGTCGGGACTCCCGCCGCGCGCGCTACTACTGCGCCGGGCTTTCCGTGGAACGCAATATCCTTCGCGCCGGGCTGGCGGCGCGGGCGCGCCGCATGGTCTCGGGCGGACTGATCGACGAAACCCGTCGCGTTCTCGGCGAAGGCCATCCGCGTTCCTGTCCGGCTTTCACCGGTATAGGATATCGCGCCGTCTTCGATTTCATCGACGGCAAAATCGATTCCGAAACGCTCATCGAACGGATTGCCGTCGACACAATTAAATATGCCAAGCGCCAGACCACATGGTTCCGCACGCAAACGCCTCCCGATAAATGGTACGACGCGTCTCAACCGGCGGCGGTTACGGCTTCGCAGATTCTGTCCGACGCCGCAAAGAACGGCGGATAACGTAAAACACTGAAACCAAATTGAATAGATTTTGTCATTCCCGTCCCGCTTGTCATTCCGTGCTTGACACGGAATCCAGCGGGATAAACTCCAGCGGGAATCCAGACGTCGTTCCCGCGAACGCGGGAATCCAGAATTTAAGGTTATAGTAGATTCCCGATAAAAACATTCGGGAATGACATTTTGGGCAGATTCCCGATAAAAACATTCGTGGTAGGCATTCTGGAATGAACGAATGTTTAAAAATAGTTTTCTTCAATGGTTTAAACTAATGGAAAAAGCGATACTTTTCGGAGTAAAGACCGCCTCGGAAAGCGGACAATCTTTCGCAAACTCTATGGAAGAGCTCAAGCGTCTGTCCGCCACCGCGGGGGCCGTGGCGGCCGACGTGAAGACGCAGTCGAGAGAACGTCCCGACCCGGCTTATTTCGCCGGCAAAGGCCGCATGGATGAAATAAAGAAACTCGCCGCGCGGCTCGGCGCATCCGCAGTGATATTCGACAATATTCTGAAGCCCGCCCAGCAAAAAAATCTGGAGGAGTTGCTGGGGCTTAAGGTCATCGACCGCGCGCGTCTCATACTCGATATTTTCGCCCGCCGCGCCCGCTCCGCGGAGGGAAAACTTCAGGTAGAACTCGCCCAGATGAATTATTTTCTTCCCAGGATAACGGAGCGATTCGGCACTTTTGAACAGCAAACGGGCGGAATCGGCACAAGAGGCCCGGGCGAAAAAAAACTTGAAGTGGATCGCCGCCGCATAATGGAGAGAATCGCAAAACTTAAAAAAGAAATCGGGGAACTATCGTCCAGAAGAACGACCATGCGTAAATCGCGCCTGCGCGGCGGAACTCCCACGGTGGCCATAGCCGGTTACACCAACGCGGGCAAGTCCACTTTGCTCAACCGCCTTGCCCCGTCCAAAAAAGTTTACGCCGACGACAAACTCTTCGCCACGCTCGATCCCGTC
Source organism: Elusimicrobia bacterium HGW-Elusimicrobia-1 (assembly GCA_002841695.1). Lineage (NCBI taxonomy): Bacteria > Pseudomonadati > Elusimicrobiota > Elusimicrobia bacterium HGW-Elusimicrobia-1. The sequence continues at coordinate 175,644 of PHAN01000002.1, forward strand.
TCGCGCGCCGGACGGCTTCCGGGCGGACGCGCGGCGATATTTACCGATACAGTCGGCTTTATCCAGAATCTCCCGCACGAACTCATAGACGCTTTCAAATCCACGCTGGAAGAAATAAAGCACGCGCGCGTGGTCATTCATCTCATTGACGCGTCGTCGGAATATTGGCGCAGACAGCGGGAAGTGGCCGCCGAGACCATAGCGTCGCTGAATCCCGAAGCGCGCATAATGGAGGTCTATAACAAGATAGACGCGCTTCCGCGCCCGGACGCGCGCGCGTTCAGGGGAGATGGCCGTATACTTATATCGGCCAAGACCGGAGACGGCGTGGATGAATTACTCTCGGAAGTCGAAAAAATCGTAGAGCCGAAGATGATACAGGCGGTCTTTTTTCTGCCGTACTCGGAGCATAAACGCTTGACCGGAATATACGATTTGAGTATAATTACCCGCAAGCGGTATACCGACGACGGCGTCGAACTGTCGCTGGAATCTACCGAAGAAAATTTATCGCGGATAAAGAACATCGAAGGTGTCCGTTCCGTCCGCAGGGCATTGAAATAAAATGACGCTCGCAAACAAAATTACTATACTCAGGATAATACTCATACCGCTTTTTATCATAGCGTTGCTTCAAAAATGGAACTGGGCGGTTCTCTTGTATATTCCCATAATGCTCAGTGATTGCGCCGACGGACTCATAGCCCGCGTGCGCAAAGAACAGACCCAACTCGGCGCTTTTCTCGACCCTATGGCCGACCGGCTGCTGCTGATATTTACGTTTCTTACGCTAAGTTATCGCGGTATGTCCCCCAGATGGTTTTTGGTTCTGGTGCTCAGCAGGGATTTTCTGGTTGTGATAGGATGGTTCCTGTTTTTTTTCATAACGAACAAAAAAGACGTATCGCCGCGCGTCAGCGGAAAGATTGCCGTCGTAATGCAGATGTTCCTTGTGCTTTTCGTGCTGGCCTCGCCCCACGGCGCGGCAATGGCCGGAACCTCGCATTTTGTCGGTTACTTCCTTTACGCGGCGGCGGCTGCGACTGCTTGGTCGATTTTGGACTATGCATTTCACGGAATAAAAAAGTTTTCATAAACCCTATACCCTATACCCTAGACCCTAACCCATAGACCCTAAATATGCTTGAACGTGTGGTAATAGCCGGCCGCCCGAACGTCGGGAAATCGGCCCTTTTCAATCGAATCACTTCGACGCGCCGCGCGCTTGTCTCGGACGTGTCCGGCACCACCATCGACTACATAGAGACCCAAGTCGATTGGGAAGGAAAAAGATTTATTCTGGCCGACACCGGCGGATGGGAACCCTCGCCGCCCGACATCGTCCATAAAAAAATGCGCGATATCGCCGACCGCCTCGCCGCAACCGCGGCCGCCGTCATATTCGTGGTCGACGCCAAAACCGGTATCACGCCCGACGACGAGGCCTTCGCCGCGCGCTTGCGCCGCCTCGGCCGCAAGGTTCTCCTGACCGTCAACAAGGCCGACACGAGCGAACGCGCGGACACTGCGTCGGAATTCTGGCGTCTGGGACTTGGCGAGCCGATTCCCGTAAGCGCCGCGACGGGACGAAACATCGACGGACTTTTAGACGCCGCCGCGGAATTTCTGGCCCCCTGCGAAATCTCGGAATCTTCCGCCCGCGTTCCCAAAGTGATAATTCTGGGACGTCCAAATGCGGGCAAATCCACGCTTCTGAACCGTCTGGCCGGTATGGAACGTTCGGTGACCGACCCGCGCCCGGGCACCACGCGCGAGAGCGTGGACATAGCGCTCGACATCGACGGGCGCAGAATAATTTTCACCGACACGCCGGGAATCGCGCGCAAGAGAAAGTTTTCCGGCGTTCTCGACTATCTTTCTTTCGTGAGCATGAACAAGTTCGTCGAAAAATCCGACGTGGCCGTTTTGCTGGCCGACGCTCTTGAGGGCATTACCAAAGCCGACGAGGCGCTTGCCGGACTTGTTGCCGAGTCGCACAAAGCGTGCGTGGTGGTGTTCAATAAATGGGACGCCGCCGACAATCGCGAGGATCTTTTCAAGCGGCTGACTTCGGAGTTCGAGAGTAAATACACATTTTTGGCGTACGCGCGTTTTACGTCGATATCGGCCGTGACCGGAATGAGAGTCCCGAATCTCATAGCGGAAATACTGGCCGCTTACGAGGCGTACAACTGCGTTATAGACAAGCGCGCCGTCGAGGACATAATAAAAGAGGCGATACGCAAAAGACCCGCGCTGCGCGAGGGAGAGAAACTTTCCTATAAAGGCATAGAGTCGGTCACCGCCTCTCCTCCGACGGTGGTAATATCGGTGAATAATCCGGCCACGGCGAATTTTTCCTATCGCAGATACCTTGCCAACCGTATCAGAGAGGTCTACCCTCTTAAAGGCGCGCCGCTGCGCATAGTGCTCAAACGCGCTGTCCACAAACAATCCAAAAAATAAACGGAGCAAAATTATGACGCCATACATCCTTGCCGCCCTGCTGGGATATTTCGCCGGCGCGGCGCCGTTCGCGTGGCTTTTGGCGAAAATATTCGCCGGCGTCGACCTGCGCGAAGTCGGCTCGCGCAACCCGGGCGCCACCAACGCATATCGCTCGGTGGGAAAAACTCTCGGCGCGGCGGCTCTTGCGCTGGACGCCTCAAAGGGCGCGGCGGCGGTGCTGGCGGCTTCCGCATTATTCGGCAACTATGCCGCCGATCCCGACCTGGCCGCCGCAATCGCGGGCATTTTCTGCGTGGTCGGACATACCTACACGGTTTTTCTTGGATTTAAGGGCGGAAAAGGCGTTGCGACCGCTCTGGGAGTTTTCGCCGCGCTGGCTCCCGCGGCCATAGCGGCGGGTTTCGTCGTGTTCGCGCTCGTCTACGGACTTACCAAATACGTTTCGGCGGGTTCTGTCGCGGCCGCCGCGGCGGTTCCTCCGACGGCTCTTGCGGCCGGTTATCCGCCGTCGACGGTGGCAGCCGCCTCGGTGGCCGCGCTTGTGATTATAATAAGACATCGCTCCAACATAATAAGAATCGCAAACAAGCAGGAGAGGAAAACGCCTCTATGAAAAAAACTCGCAAAATCTCCGCCGAATATTCCGCGTCTCCGTCGGCCGTCGGGAATATAGCGGTGCTGGGCGGCGGAACTTGGGGTTCCACGCTGGCGGCTATGCTTGCGGGCAAAAAATACAAAGTTTCTCTCTGGGAGTTCGATAAATCCGCGGCGCGGCGTCTTGCTGTCGGGCGTTCTCTTAAAAATCTGCCGGGTTTCAGATTGCCTTCTTCGGTCCGCGTGACGTCGCGCCTCGATGAAGTATTTCCCGCGGACATAATGGTCGCGGCGCTTCCGTCGTTCGCTTTCAAGAGCACGCTTGAGTCAGTTCGCGGAATTTTAAACGATATGAAAAGCTCTCGCCGTCCGGGAGTAATAATCGCCACCAAGGGCTTCGCGGGACGGGACGCCTCGCCGCTGTCCGTCGCAGCCAGACGCGTATTGCCGTCGGCCGACGTGGCCGTGCTCACCGGCCCGTCGCACGCCGAAGAGGTCTCGCGGCGATTTCCGGCGGCGGTCGTAGCGGCTTCGGCGTCGAAATCCTTCGCCGAAAAAACTCAAAAAATATTCTCGACGGAGAACTTCAGGGTTTACGTCAACACCGACATTTGCGGCTGCGAAACCGCCGGAGCGCTTAAAAACATCTACGCCATAGCCGCCGGTATAACGGACGGACTTCGTCTGGGCGACAACGCAAAGGCGGCTCTGGTGACGCGCTCATTAAGCGAAATGTCGCGCGCCGGATGCGCGTTGGGCGGCAAGCGCGAAACTTTCGCGGGATTGGCCGGAGCCGGAGACCTTATCGTTACTTGTTATTCAAGCCACTCGCGCAACAGACGTTTGGGGGAAATGATAGGCGCGGGCCTAACGCTTCAACAAGCGCTCAAATCCATGACGATGGTGGCCGAAGGCGTTTACGCCGCCCGCGCCGTCGAAAAACTCAAAAGCAAATTCGGCATCGACACTCCCATAGCCGACGAAGTCCGCGCGATACTTTTCCGCGGCAAATCTCCCCGAAAGGCCGTCGCCGATCTTATGACGCGCCCGCTTAAAAACGAATTGTGACCGCTGCGCGAAAACATCTTGCCGCCGGATTCGTCGCGGCGCAACTCTCGAAACACGCAATAACAATCAAATCGCGTTCTATATTGCCATACGGCGAACAGTTTCTCATCGCCCGCGGCGCGGAGCGCGCGGTCATCAACGTTTATTCGGGCAAAAAGGGGACGAAAATCGTTCCGCAGGGCGCCTCCGCCGCATTAAAAAAAACAATAGGCGAAATATTCTGCGGATATGTCTCCTCGACCGCGGTTCCCGCGGTCGTGATATCGCCGAAAAAACCCTACATCGGCTCTGACGAATCCGGCAAGGGCGACTACTTCGGCCCTCTGGCCGTGGCCGCTTTTTTATCGGACGCGGCGACGGACAAGTCGCTTTCGGCCTCGGGCGTGCGTGACTCTAAAAAACTTACCGACGAGGCCGCGCTGAGAATAGCCGCCGCCATAAAGTCGGATTTTGCCGCCCGTTGCGCGGTCGTGGTTCTTGAGCCGGTCGAATATAATGCCGCCTACGCGAAAGAACTCTCCCGAGGAGGAAACCTCAACACTCTTCTGGCGCGCCTGCACGCCGATGTCATAAGACGTCTGGCCCCGACGTCCGCCGGACGCCGCCCCGACGTCATAGTCGACGCCTTCGCGAAATCCGGCGCGGCGCGCGATATGATATCGGCAGTATCGGCGGTGCCGCCGCAAAATATTCGCATGTTGGAACGCGCCGAAAGATATCCGGCCGTGGCGGCCGCATCCGTCCTGGCCCGCGCCGCGTATCTGGAAGGACTTTCGCGCCTCGCCAAGACGCGCGGAGTTTATCTTCCCAAGGGCGCCGGACGCGAAGTTTCCGCCGCCCGCAGAAAAATTTTGGAAACTTCCGGCCAAACCGTCCTCGGTCTCGTAGCCAAGACGTCTTTTAAGATTTCCTGAAATATTTTCGCCCTCCGTTACAATTCCGTTACAATCCACTGCTACAATAAGTTCACAGTCGCCCCCACGGCCGTAACGCGACGCATCATGCCCGATGCGTCGTCCGGCCCGTATCTGACCGCCGTTTAGCGCGGATTAAACAGAGGCGACTTTTGAGTATCAAAAAAAATAAAATTCTGGCAGGCATCACGTTTTATCTTCCGCCCGACGATCTCTCCAAGCGTTCCATTTTCGCCGCATCCCGCCGCCGCGGCTACGACGCAACCGTAAAAAAAATTCTTATATTCGAGGAAGATGAAGAATTGTCGTCGATGGTGGAACAGGCGTTCTGTGTGTCGGGAGGATTCAAAGTAATGATCTACGGTGTTTCCGCCCGACCCCTTGAAAAAATAAGGCGATTCAATCCCGACGCCGTCATTCTCGACCTGAATATTTCACCGGTATCGGGATGGGACGTGATAAAAATGATCAGGCATGACCGCGTGTATTGCGAACTGCCCGTAGTTCTGGTAAGCGGACACTATAAATCGGCGGCCGACATTTCATCGGGATACGAGGATTTCTGCGCCGACGGCTACGTCGTAAAACCGTTTTCGCCGGCCGTAATGGTTTCGCTCGTCAAATCCATACTCCGCAGAGCGTCGAAGGCCCCCGCGCCGCCGACGGGTTCGCACTTTCGATTCAACGGTTTGCTCATAAACCAGGGCCGCCACGAAATATCATCGGGCCGCATCAAGGTAAATCTTACGCCGATGGAATTCGCATTGTTCGTTCATCTGTCGAAAAACGCCGGACGAATCTGCTCGCGCGCCGAACTTATATCGGTAGTGGATACCCGCGCCGGCGAAACTACTTGCACCCGCGCCATAGACAGGCATATCGCCTCTATCAGAAGAAAAATAAGCGGAGCCAATGTCCGCATAAGGTCGGTGTACGGGGGCGGCTACATCATGGAAGAATCCGCTCATCGTTAGAAACAGCCGCACATAGTTTTAAAGGCGGAGCGCCGGCAACAACCCCGCTGGTCGGCGCCCGCCTTTTTTTTGTCAAAATGGCATTGACGGATATATTCGACGGACGCAAACCCAAAAGACCGCTTACTTCGACACCACCCCCGCAATTCTGTAGCGGGCGGCACGCCGTAGTTTGGCGGGACTATGCGCCTAAATTGCGGAATTGCCATTCGTCATGTTTGCGGGATAGCAATCCCGCCGCTACAAAGCGAAAATCCCCCTCCGTCCCCCTTTAAAAAAGGGGGATATAGGGGGATTTGGTTTTTGACGCCGCCATTACACAAAGGACAGTCGAAGAATAAAGCAAAAATCCGCTGAATTTTATATAATCTGCTTTCCGAATTGTCATTGCGCGTATCAAATCATCTAAAATGTAACCCTGCCCAAATCATGTAGGGGCGAAAAATCTTTCGCCCCTACAAACGGAACATTATAGGATTTAACGACGAGATTGCCTCGCAATGACAAAACATAAAATATGCCTCTTATGACTTCATTTTTGAATACAATAGTCAACACTCAGCGCGAACGCATTGAGCGCTCAAAAAGCCGCGTAAGCCCCGTCGGGATGGAAGCTGCCGCGTATTCGGCCGCGTTAAAACCGCCTCTTGATTTTGCCGCTTCATTGAAAAAAACGGGAACCCGCGTAATCGCCGAAATCAAAAAATCCAGCCCGTCCGCCGGCTCAATACGTCCGCTTTGCGACACTAAGCAGATCGCCGCGCAATACGCCGTCGCGGGAGCGGCCGCCATATCCGTGGTAACCGAAGAAAAGTATTTCGGCGGGGACATCTATAATCTCATCGACGCCCGCGAGGGCGCTCCATCGACGCCTCTGCTCAGGAAGGATTTTATCGTCGATATTTATCAGATTTTTGAAGCGCGGCACTTCGGCGCCGACGCGGTTCTGCTCATCAAAAAAATTCTTTCCGACGATGAATTCCGGCGTTTGGCCGAAACGGCGAGGTCGCTTAAAATGTCCGTTCTTGCCGAAACACACGACGAAAAAGAGCTCGACGCGGTTCTGTCTTCCGGCGTCGACTGCGCCGTAGGAGTCAACAGCAGGAATCTCGACACTTTTGAAATCGACGCTGCCGCCACCGAAAAACTCTTAAAGAAAATACCCTCGACGGTTACGGCCGTGGCCGAAAGCGCTATAAAATCAGCCGAAGATATCATCCGGCTAAAATCCGCGCGGGGCGGCGGTCAGATGGCATTTTTAATAGGTTCGGCTCTTATGAAACATCCGGAGCCGGGGCGCAAGTTGTCGGAGATAATATCGGCGGCGGGCGTATAGGAAAAATAAGGAAACGTAATATGAGATTGTTGAAAAATCTATTTTTTGACCATTTTGTCATTCCCGAATGCCTACCACGAATGTTTTTAGCGGGAATCTACCCAAAATGTCATTCCCGAATGTTTTTATCGGGAATCTACTATAACCTTAAATTCTGGATTCCCGCTGGAGTTTATCCCGCTGGATTCCGTGTCAAGCACGGAATGACAAGCGGGACGGGAATGACATAACAAGGATTTTTCAACGGTCTCAATATGCTGAAAGTAAAAATATGCGGCATCACAAATCTCGACGACGCTAAAATGGCGGCCTCAATGGGCTACGATTATGTCGGCATGGTGTTTCACGAGCCGAGCCCCCGCAATGTTTCGGCGGCCACCGCAAAAAAAATAGCCGACGCCGTGCGCGGCATAGTTTCCGCCGTCGGAGTATTTGTCGACGCTCCGCCGGAGAATGTGCTTAAAATCTCGAAAAAATGCGGCCTGGCGGCTGTTCAACTGCACGGAAACGAATCCGTCGAATACTGCGCCGCGCTGAAAGAATCGCTCGCGGCCGCCTTAACCGGCGCGGCCGTCATCAAGGCCTTCGCCGCGGCCGACGGATCCGTAATCGAGAGGTTAAAAGAGTATATGTCCGTCGCGGATTACATATTGCTCGACGCTCCGCCGTCGGGAGATTTTCCCGGCGGAACGGGGGAAACCTTTGATTGGGCAATAGCGGCGGAGGCGGTAAAAACCGGCGCTAAAATATTTCTGGCCGGAGGTCTTAATCCGACGAACCTGGCCGAGGCCGTGGAAAAATCGGGTCATCCTTACGCAGTCGACGTCTCAAGCGGCCTGGAGCGTCTGCCCAGAAGAAAGGACTACGATAAAATGATGTCCTTCATAAGAACGGCCAAAAAACTCTGATCGACTTTATGGTTAAACGCAGACAAAAACACGATTATAAAATTTTCCCGTCCGACGGTTTCTGGGGGGATTTCGGCGGCAGGTTCGCGCCCGAAACGCTCATCGCGCCCCTTGATGAAATCACAAAAGGTTTCAAAATCCTTTCCCGCGACGGCAAATTCCGCGCGCGCCTGGCAGACCTGCTGAAAAACTTCGCGGGACGACCCACGCCGCTCTACTGCGCGTCCAATCTTACCCGACGGTGGAACCGCGCGCGTCTTTATCTTAAAAGAGAAGATTTGCTGCACACCGGCTCGCACAAAATAAACAATACCGTCGCTCAGACGCTTCTGGCTCTCACCCTCGGAAAAAGAAGAATCATCGCCGAGACGGGAGCCGGACAACACGGCGTGGCCACGGCAACCGCCGCCGCGCTTTTCGGCCTGGAATGCGAAGTATATATGGGTTCCAAGGACGTGGCCAGGCAGGCGCCCAACGTGGAACGCATGCGTCTTTTGGGGGCAAAAGTCGTTCCCGTCAACTCCGGTTCGATGACTTTGAAGGACGCCATTAACGAAGCCATGCGCGACTGGACGGCGCGTCCCGCCGATACTTTTTATGCGATAGGTTCCGTCGTGGGGCCGCATCCCTATCCGTCGATGGTTGCGTATTTTCAGTCGGTGATAGGAACGGAAGCGCGAAAACAAATCCTCAAAGCCGAAGGCAAACTCCCGAGCCATCTTGTGGCCTGCGTCGGCGGCGGATCAAACGCCATAGGTCTTTTCCGGTCTTTCTACCGCGACACCGGCGTGGCTTTTATCGGCGTGGAGGCGGCCGGTCGGGGACTTTCATCGGGAATGCACGCGGCCACACTTTCAAAAGGTTCGCCCGGGATTCTGCACGGCGCGCGTTCCTATGTGCTGCAGAATAAATCAGGTCAGATATCCCAAACACACTCCGTTTCGGCGGGGCTGGACTATCCGGGCGTAGGACCGGAACATTCTTTCTACAAGGACACGGGACGGGCCCGCTACGCGGCCGTCGACGACAGACGGGCTTTGGCGGGTTTTCATCTGCTGTCGCGCGCGGAGGGAATAATCCCGGCGCTGGAGCCGTCGCACGCGCTGGGTTATCTCGACGAACTTATGCCGCGCACCAAAAAAGGCGACTCGGTAATTTTGTGTCTGTCGGGTCGCGGCGACAAGGATTTGGACATAGTGGCCGGAATTGAAAAATGATTAAAAAATCTTCCGAGAAAAAACTTGCGATTTACATCACGGCCGGACTGCCGACTGTATCCGCGTCCGTTGAGATTGCCCGCGCCGCAATATCCGCCGGAGCCGATATAATCGAACTGGGCGTTCCGTTTTCCGACCCAACCGCCGACGGAAAAACCATTCAGCGCGCGTCGCAAAAGGCGCTTGAGAGGGGAATCGACCTTTCAAAAACATTCTCGATTGCGCGCAAACTTAAAAATGCCGGAGCGGACGTTTATCTGATGAGTTATCTTAATCCTCTGACGGCTTACGGCGCAAAACGGCTCGATACCGACACGATAAGCGCGGATGTGTCCGGATTCATCATACCCGACCTCACGCCGGATTCCGCCGCATCTATGAGACGCAAGGGTCTGCCGCTGCCCGAAAAAATCGTGTATCTTGCGGCTCCCAATACGCCCGCCGCCCGTCTCAAAAAAATCGCCGCCTCGTCAAGCGGCTTCGTCTATGCCGTATCGCTTTTCGGAGTGACCGGCGCCCGACGGGAGACAGCTCCGCGTCCGCCGGCAAAGTTTCTTGAAAAACTTCGCGCGCTGTCCGCCGGCAAACCTGTGCTGGCGGGCTTCGGGGTTTCTTCGCCCGCCCGCGCGGCGGCCCTTGCGGAATTCGCGGACGGAGTGATTATAGGTTCCGCCGTAATGGAGATTATTGAAAATACTCCCGCGCGGCGCGCGCCGGAGGCCGTGGGCGATTTTGTCGCCGCCTGCAAAAAAGCCATCAAAAAAAAGAGGTCACGCTAATGCCGCGCACAGAAGAAAAAAACAAGCCGGAAAGCATAAATCTCTGGAAAAAGTGCCGCTTTTGCGACGAAATAATTTACGAGAAAGAACTCACCGAAAATTTCCGTGTCTGCCCGAAATGCGGAGGATATTTCCGCCTGAACTCCCGTCAGAGAATAGCCATGCTCGCGGAGGAAAATAGTTTCAAGGAAACGATTACCGGGCACCGGAGCGCCGATCCTCTGAAGTTCCCCGGCTACGCCGAAAAGCTCTCTAAACTGCCCGCGGGCGATGCCGTGCTGGCGGGGACGGCGCTTGTGGGAAAAAACGAAGTCGTTATAGCCGCCATGGATTTTGAAGTTATGGGCGGAAGCATGGGCTCGGCCGTCGGCGAGGCGGTTACAGTGGCGGCTGAAGCGGCCGCAAAGTCGGCAAAACCGCTGATAGTTGTATCGTCGTCCGGCGGAGCGCGAATGCAGGAGGGCATAATTTCGCTGATGCAAATGGCCAAAACTTCGGCGGCGATATCCAAACTCGACGAAGCGGGCGTGCCTTTCATATCCGTGCTGACGGATCCCACCACCGGCGGCGTGAGCGCATCTTACGCCATGCTGGGCGACGTAAACATCGCCGAGCGCGGCGCGCTGATTTGTTTCGCGGGACCGCGCGTTATAGAGGAAACCATTAAGCAAAAATTGCCCGACGATTTTCAGAAAGCGGAATTTCTCGAAGAACACGGGATGGTCGATATCGTCTGCGAAAGGAAAAATCTTAAAAGCACCGTCTCAAAAATCCTTGACATTCTGGGCGCGGCCTGAAATCCGATGGCCCGCCGCGTTGTAGCAGCATACGGACGGAATCGTGCGCGGAAGGCGCCGGCGAACCTGTTTGACAACTGGGCGCAACGGGAATACACGCTCATCAAGCCGGGGCTCGAAAGAATTCGGAGTTTTATAAATCTCGCGGGGTTGAACCCGCGGGCGTTTAAGATAATCCACATAGCCGGCACCAACGGCAAAGGAAGCGCGGCGGCTTATCTTGACTCGATACTGCGCGCCGCCGGCGTAAAGACCGGACTTTATACATCCCCGCATCTTATCCGCGCGGAAGAAAGAATAGTTTTCGACGGTAAACCCGTCGGGCGCGGTCGGCTTTTTGAACTCTACGGACGTTTCCGCGCGAGCATAGAGAAATCCGGCCTGACATTTTTTGAGACGATGACCGCGCTGGCCGCGGCGCACTTTGCGGATTGCGGCGCGCAGGCGGCGGTTATGGAGGTAGGCGTCGGCGGCGCCTACGACGCCACCAACGTTTTCGGCGACAAAGCCGTGACGGTCATAACCGGAGTTTCCGTAGATCACGTGGATTTATTCGGACCGCGCACGGAAGCAATGATAGCCGAGGATTTGGGCATAATAAAACGCGGCGTACCGCTTGTCGTCGGACGTCTTAATCCGCGCCTTGCGGCAATGGCTTTTGCGGCGGCCCGTCGCGCCGGCTGTCCGATTTATGCGGAAGGACGGGATTTTAAGCCGTCCGCCGTCTCGACGGACTGGCGCCGGATGCGGCAGGCGTTCGATTACCGTCAGAAAGCGTCGGTGATTCCGCGGCTGGAAATAGGTCTGATGGGGTCTTATCAGATCGGCAACGCCGCGGTGGCCGTCAAGGCGGCTCTTGAAACTTCCCGCGTTTTTCGCGGAGTGGACGAAGCCGCCGTAAGAAAAGGACTCTCTCTCGCCCGATGGCCCGGCCGCTTCGACGTCAGAAAATTCGGCGGCAACACGATTATCGTCGACGGAGCGCATAACGAAGACGCCATGCGGCGTTTCACGGCGGATTATCTTAAATCCCCGTTCGCCTCAAAAAAAAGCGTGTTCGTTTTCGGGGCGCTTCGCGGCAAAAACCATCGCGCGATGGCCGGATCGATAGCCCGCGCCGCGGATTCCGTGGCCGTCCGCGCGCTCGACGGCCCCAGAGCTCTCGGCGCCGACGAGATATCGGCCGTTTTCAAAAAAATATTAAAAACTCCGGCGCGGATAATCTCCGGCCCCGGCGGACTTAAACAATTTTTGCGCAAGAAAACGCCGGCGAACATAGTCATCGCCGGATCTTTGCGGCTCGCGGGCGAAGCGCTCGCCATAATCGTGGGAAACCGGAGGACGTAAAATGAACATCGTCGAGAAAATCAAAAGCGGAAAGGCGAAGGTGGCCGTAATCGGTCTTGGTTACGTGGGGCTGCCTCTGGTCAGAGAATTTTTGTCCGCGGGATTCAACGTGACGGGTTTGGACATTGACGTTGAAAAAATTCGTATGCTTAAAGCGGGCAAAAGCTACATAAAGCATTTTGATTCGTCGATCGTAAAAAAATGGAGGGCGCTCGGACGCTTCCATCCCACGGTCGATTTTGCCGCGCTCAAAGCCGCCGACGCGATAGTAATATGCGTTCCCACTCCGCTTGGCGCTCATCACGAGCCCGATCTCTCGTATGTTCTCGATACAACGACGGCCGTGGCAAAATATCTCAAACGCGGCCAGCTTGTAGTGCTTGAATCAACCACATATCCCGGCACCACCGACGAGGATATGAGATCGATTCTTGAAAAAACCGGTCTTAAAGCCGGCAAAGATTTTCATCTGGCTTTCTCGCCGGAGCGGGAAGATCCCAATAATAAAAATTTCACGACACGGACGATTCCCAAAGTAGTGGGCGGATACACCGCCGCCTGCCTGAAAGCCGCCAAGGCGCTCTACGACAGCATTGTGGAGACGACCGTGCCTGTTTCGTCGACGAAAGCCGCCGAAGCGGCCAAACTGCTCGAAAATATCTATCGCGCGGTGAATATCGCGCTCGTTAACGAGCTTAAGATGCTCTTCGACAAAATGGACGTCGACGTTTGGGAAGTCATAAAAGCGGCGGCCACAAAGCCGTTCGGATTTCAGGCGTTCTATCCGGGGCCGGGGCTGGGCGGACATTGCATCCCCATAGATCCGTTTTATCTGACATGGAAGGCGCGCGAATACGGTTTCGCCACCCGCTTTATCGAACTGGCCGGGGAAATAAACACGAAGATGCCGGATTACGTCGTCGGAAAAACAATAGAGGCGCTGAACGCTCAAGGCAAATCAATCGCCGGAGCCAAAATACTCATTTTGGGCCTTGCGTATAAAAAAGACATAGACGACGTGCGCGAATCTCCGTCGTTCAAAGTGATGGAACTCCTGGAAGAAAAGAAAGCCCGCGTGGATTACAACGATCCCTACGCTCCAAAAACCCCCAGGATGAGAAAGTATTCGTTCGTGAAAAAATCCGTCAAACTGAGCGCGGCCGCTCTTGGGCGCTACGACTGCGTGATTGTGCTGACCGACCACACGGTTTACGACGGGGACTTCATCGCGAGGCATTCGCGGCTCGTCGTGGATTCCAGAAATCTCGTCAAAAACCGCAAACGCTGGGGTTCCAAGGTGGTGCAGGCTTGAAAACCCTCGGCATAGATGTGGGCGGAACGCGCATCAAATCCGGATTGCTCGGCGCCGGCGGCAAAATCATCCGTCTGCCTTCGGTGGATTTTAACGCGGACCCCGCCGCAATATTCAGAGCCGTCAAAAATTCCGCAGGCATGACTTCCGCTTACGCGCGCGTCGGCGTAGCCGTTGCGGGGGACATTGACACCGCGCTGGGAATCGTCCGATTCAGCCCTAACCTCGGATGGAAAAACGTACACATAGGAACCATAGCCCGCAAAATACTGGGGAAACCGGTTGTCGTCGAGAACGACGCCAACGCCGCGGCCATGGGGGCATGGATGCTCGACGGCGCTAAGCGCTATTCCGACATTGTTTGCGTCACTATGGGCACGGGCGTGGGCGGAGGAATAATCGCGGGGGGCAAACTTCTGCGCGGCGCGACGGGTTCCGCCGGAGAAATCGGCCACATGACCTATAAACCCGACGGCGTAAAATGCTCCTGCGGCAACAGCGGATGCTTCGAGCGATATCTGGGCCGCGACGCGATAGTCGCAAGATTCCTGGAGATTTCCCGACGACGGAAATCCGGTTCCGCAAAGAACGTCACGCCCATGACGGTAGCGGCGCTTGCGGCCGAAGGCGACCGCGCCGCGCTTGAAACCTGGCGGCGGACGGGCGAAATACTCGGCGTGCTTCTGGCCGACATAGTCGACGCGCTGAATCCGTCGGCCGTAATAATAGCCGGAGCCGTTTCGCGCGCGGCTGATTTTTTTCTTCCTGCGGCCGTCGCCGAGATGAGAAAAAGGGCGTTTAAACATCCCGCGCGAAGCGTTCGGATAATGGTCACCGGCCACGACGATATTCTGGGCGCCGCAGGCGCGGCGCTTATCGCCTCCGCTCCTTCCAAAAAATGAAATTTTCTGTCTTTCGCCCATCATCGGCAACAAAAATAATTCTACCGGCGGCATTTATTCTTCTTTCGGCGGCGCGCTGTTTGGCGGCGCCGTCAGCCGACGTAAAAAAATCTTCCGCCGCGCGGGCCGTCGCTGCCGCGGCCGAAAGCAATCATCCCGTAGAAATATCGGCCGATATCGTAGAGTACGACACCGAGGGGCATATCGCCCGGGCGAGCGGCAACGTCGTGATAATGCAAGGCGGCACAAAGCTGGAATCCGACGAGGCCGAGGTATTCATAGACAGAAATCTGATATACGCCGGCGGAAACGCCAAACTCACCCGTGAAGGCGCGGCGATTTTTTTCTCCACGGGAAGTTTCGGCTCTTCCGACGAAACAGGTTTGATGTCCGACGCCAGAGGATTCGCGGGGTCGTGGACATTTACCGCCCGCCGGCTCAAACGCAGCGGCTTAAAATTGTATGGCTCCGGCGCGACTTACACCAATTGCACCCTGACTAAGCCGCACTACCGCATCCACTCGACGCGCCTTACCATAGTCCCGCGACGTTTCGTGAGCACGACCAACGCTTTCTTTTTCGTCGGCTCCGTGCCTGTTTTCTGGCTGCCGTACTGGTGGCATTCTCTGGGCGACGGCCCTCTGAACGTGGCCGTTGAACCCGGATACAACAACAAGGACGGATTCGACGCCAAAACGCGCACATCTTACAATTACAGCGATCATGCCCGGACGGTGTTTTTGGCGGATTATTACGGTAAACGCGGCAACGGTTTCGGCGTTGATTCCGCCCACTCCTTCTCCAAAAAACACAAGTCGGCCGTGTACGCTTACAAAATAAGGGAAGAAACCACGGGTGTCGACAGGTGGTCGGCGCAGGCGTATATGTGGCAGAGTATATCCGAAGATTGGTCGGCGCGCTCCGAAATAAAATACTCCAGCGACGAGTCGTTCAACGAATCGTATTTCACCGAGGCGTGGAATCCCGTGCAGCGGGAGGTCAACTCGAACCTGTTTTTCGCCCGTCAGTCGACGGTGTCGTACCTGAATATCGGAGTGCAAAGAAGACAGGTGTACGATCCCGAAACGGTGAGCTATCTTAACGCCCGCACCGAAGCGCCGTCCGTCACGTACACACGCTACAGAATGGAACGGATTTTAGGTTTCTACCCGCAGTATACTTTGGGCTATCAGAAACTTTCCATCGGGCACGAGGCGCCGTATTTGTCGATATTGTCGGCGAACGCTTCCGCCGCATCGCAAAAAAAAATCGGCAATTCCATGGTGCTGTCGCCGGTCTTCGGAATCAACGAGGCGTACACCGAACAGTCGTCGAACACTTACATTCTTTCCGGCAGTTATTACGCCGGTTCGGGTATGCGCTGGTATTGGCTGCGCGCGGCTTTTCTGGACTTGAACTACGGTTATACCCAAAGATTCCTGCCGGACACGTTTATCGTCGACAAAGATGGCATCGGGCGAAATGACTTCACTACCGCGCTTTATACTTTCCCCGTGTCCGGTTTGTTCTGGAAAATATCGGGCGGGTTTGATTTTTTAAGAGAAACCCCCAAGCAGCTTTCAAACGAAATAAATATCTCCGGCGGCAAGCATTCGTTTTTTCTCAACGTAAATCACGATTGGGCCACAAAAGAGTACCGGAACGCTCTGGCCGTCTGGTCGTACGGAGAAACCGCGTCCATGAATATCTATCACAATGCCACATCCACGAATACTTTTGGCATCGGCGCGGAATTGAGCGTACCAATAGGCAAAAGTATCGCGGTTACATTACAATTGATAGGCAATCTGGAGGATGAAAAGTTTATGCCTCTTTCCCGCCAGATTAAGCTCAATTACGACCTTCACTGCTGGAACTTGTGGCTGCTGTACCGCCGGCGGGAATCCCTGCTGCGCGACCCTGTCGACGAATTTTTCTTTAAGCTCTCCATGAAAATGGGGGAGATTTCCGCCGTCCGGCGGCTTGAGATAGAAAAGGAAGTTTACCCCTGGCGCAAGTAGCGTCCGCCTCAAAAACAGTCGCCCCGGGCGGCGTGGTTTTTTGGTTTCATCTTTCAAAAAATGTAGAATTTGCGGTCCGCGCGTCGACGACAAAATGACCGCGCAGAACATACGTCAGGGAGAAATTTATGAAAGCGCTTATCACGGGCATTACCGGTTTCGTCGGAAGTCACATGGCCGACTATCTTCTTTCCAGAAAAGATTGCGAGGTCTTCGGGGTCGCCAGATGGCGTTCCAGCGACGTAAATATCAAGCACGTAAAAGATAAACTCAAAATTATCGAATGCGACCTGAGGGATATGACGTCGGTGGAAAAGGCCGTCGAGACGGTCAGGCCGGATTTAATATTTCATCTGGCGGCGCAGTCATTCGTGCCCACGTCGTGGCACGCTCCGCAGGAAACCATAACAACCAATATCATATCGCAGCTGAATATTTTTGAGGCCCTCAGAAAACTGCGGATCGACGCCCGCGTACAGATAGCTTGCTCGTCGGAAGAATATGGAATGGTGTATCCGGACGAGACGCCTATCAAAGAAACGAACCCTCTGAGACCGCTGTCTCCCTACGGCGTTTCCAAGGTGGCTCAGGATATGCTCGGATACCAGTATAACCGCTCCTACGGCACAAAGGTCGTGCGCACGAGAGGTTTTAACCACACCGGCCCGCGCCGCGGAGACGTTTTTGTGGAAAGCAACTTCGCCAAACAGATTGCTCTCATCGAAAAAGGCAGCCAGGAACCCGTGGTTTTCGTAGGCAATCTCGACGCGCGGCGCGACTATACCGACGCCCGCGACATGGTGCGCGGATATTTCGCGGCGCTTGAAAAATGCGAATTCGGAGAAGTGTACAATATATGTTCCGGCAATGACTGGAAAATAAAAAAAGTTCTGGACACGCTTTTATCGATGAGCAAGGTCAAAGTCGAAGTCAGGCCCGACGCCGCCAGGATGAGACCGTCGGATGTGGAAATTCTCGTCGGAGACAACACAAAGTTCAGGAAAGCGACCGGCTGGCAGCCGCAGATACCGTTCGAGAAAACCCTCGAGGATATTTTAAACTACTGGAGAGCCAATATTTGAAAGCGCTTATACTTTCGGGCGGCAAAGGCACGCGCCTGCGCCCTATCACCCATACTTCGGCTAAGCAACTGGTCCCCGTGGCCAACAAGCCGATTCTTTTCTACGGTATCGAGGCCATAGTCGACTGCGGAATCACCGACATAGGAATCATTGTGGGGGAAACCCGCGCCGAGATAGAAGCCGCCGTGGGCGACGGCTCCAAATGGGGCGCCCGCGTCACGTATATTCCGCAGGAGGCGCCGCTGGGTCTTGCTCACGCCGTGAAAATCGCCGAGGACTTTATCGGCGGCGAGCCGTTCGTCATGTATCTGGGCGACAATCTCATCAAGGACGGAATAAAACCGCTGGTTTCCGAATTTGCCGTCTTGAAACCCGCCGCGCAAATACTGCTGGCGCATGTGCCCAACCCCATGCAGTTCGGCGTGGCCGAACTTAAAAACAACCGTGTCGTCCGTCTGGAAGAAAAGCCCGCCGAACCCAAGAGCGATCTGGCTCTCGTGGGTGTCTACATGTTTAACTCCGCCATATTCGACGCCGTAAAAGCCATACGGCCTTCCGGGCGCGGAGAGCTGGAAATAACCGACGCGATACAACATCTGATAGATACCGGCGCGGAGGTAAAGCCGCACGTTATCAACGGATGGTGGAAAGATACGGGAAAGCTTGAGGATATGCTCGAGGCCAACCGCATAATTCTTTCCACCAAGAAAAAATCCCTGCGCGGCTCGGTCGATTCGTCGTCGACAATAGAAGGACAGGTCGAAATCGCCGAAGGCGCGACCGTTAAAAACAGCACCATTCGCGGTCCCGCCATCATAGGCGAAAACACTTCGGTCATTAATTCCTACGTAGGGCCTTACACGTCGATATACTACAACGTCACCGTCGAGAATTCCGAAATAGAACACTCCATAATTCTTGAGAATTCCCGCATAATCGACGTAAAACGCCTTGAGGATTCTCTCATCGGGCAGAACGTGGAAATATCGCGCACGCGCAAAAAACCCGCCGCATACAGGATTATGGTCGGCGATTCGTCGAGGGTGGAGATTATATGAGTCCCCGCAAAAAAGGGTTGGCAGGGCTGTGAAAAAAATATTTCTCGTAACCGGCGGCGCCGGCTTCATCGGATCGAATATCGTCGAAGAACTGCTGAGGCGCGGACAAAGCGTGCGCGTGCTGGACAACTTCTGCACCGGAAACAAAGAAAATCTGGCTTTCGCCCTTGACGGCGGTTCAAAAATGCGCGGACAGCTTGAAGTCGTAGAAGGCGACATACGGGACAGAAAAGATCTATCGAAAGCCCTTAAAGGCGCGCACACGGTTCTTCATCAGGCCGCGCTGCGCTCGGTGCCACGTTCCGTCGACGATCCTTTCTCCACGAACGACGTCAACGTGGCCGGCACGCTGGAACTGCTGGCGGCCGCCCGCGCGGCGGGCGCCAGCCGGGTGGTGTACGCTTCGTCGTCGTCGGTCTACGGCGATTCGCGCGTCTTCCCGCAAAAAGAGACGCAAACGCCGTCGCCGCTTTCTCCTTATGCCGTAAGCAAACTTGCGGCGGAAAATTATTGCAGAATATTCGCAAAAACTTTCGGCCTGGAAACCGTCAGTTTGAGATACTTCAACGTTTTCGGGCCCCGACAGAATCCCGAGTCCAAGTACGCGGCCGTTGTCCCCAAGTTCATAGAAAGCGCCGCGAGGGGAATTCCTCTTGAGGTGCACGGCGACGGCAAGCAGTCGAGGGATTTCAGTTACGTCTCTAATGTGGTGGCCGCCAACCTTGCCGCCGCTGCCGCGCCTTCCTCGGTCGCCCGAAGCGGACCGGTATTCAACGTTGCCTGCGGCGAAACGCACTCTTTGTCCGAAATGATAAAGATTCTGGAAAAAATATTCGGCCGGCGCCTCGCCGTCCTACGCGCGCCGACCCGCGCCGGCGACGTAAGGAAAACTCGGGCGGACATAAGCGCCGCAAAAGAACATCTGGGATACTCCCCGTCGGTGAGCTTTGAAAGCGGTATCGCAATGACTGTAAAATGGTATCTGGCGTCCCGCGAAAGGAGAATATCTAAATGAAACTGATAGTCACCGGCGGCGCCGGATTTATCGGTTCTAATTTCATAAGGATGCTTTTGAAGTCGGGGCGCGATTATAAAATTCTCAACTTCGACAAACTCACTTACGCGGGCAACCCCGACAATCTGCGCGACGTCGAACGCGCCCGCGGCTACGACTTTATAAAAGCCGACATCTGCGAGAGTTCCCGCGTCCGACGGACGGTGTCGAAATTCAAACCCGACGCGATAATAAATTTCGCCGCCGAGACCCACGTGGACCGTTCCATAATGGGCGCCGGAGATTTTGTCAAGACCGATGTTTTCGGAACTTACACTCTGCTTGAAGCCGCGAAGGAATTCGCCGTGGGACGTTATATTCAGATATCGACCGACGAGGTTTACGGCTCTATCGACCGGGGTTCATTCAGGGAGACCTCCGCCATTAGTCCCAACAGTCCTTACGCCGCATCCAAGGCCGCGGGCGATATGCTCTGCCGTTCGTATTTCGTGACATACGGCCTCAACGTAATAATAACCCGCTCGTCGAATAATTACGGGCCGTACCAGTATCCCGAAAAAGTCATACCGCTTTTCATAACGAACGCGCTGGAAGACGCTCCGTTGCCGCTTTACGGCGACGGGAAAAACGTGCGCGACTGGATATACGTGGAGGACAACTGCCGCGCCATAGGGATAGTCCTGCGCAAAGGACGCGCCGGCGAGGTTTACAACATAGGCGGCGGCTCGGAAGTCGAAAACATAAAATTGGCCTCGAACATTCTTAAAATTCTCGGCAAGCCGGAGACGCTCGTTAAAAGAGTCGGCGACCGTCCGGGTCACGACCGCCGATATTCGCTGAACGCCTCTAAGACGGGGAAACTCGGATTCCGTCCGTCGACGGATTTTGCCGAGGGCCTTAAAAAAACCGTCGACTGGTACCGGAGCAACACGGCGTGGTGGAAAAAACTCAAGAACGCGGACTTCAAATCTTACTGCCGCAAGCAGTACGGAAAACTTTCTGACAAATGAAAATACTCATTACGGGAGTGTCCGGACTGCTGGGTTCCGAAATATATTCCCGCATAAGCCGCAAGGATAACGCCGACGTTTTCGGCCTGAGCCGAAAACGTCCCGAAACAATGGATCCGGCTTTCCACATAGCCGCCGACATCGGCGATTTTCCGACGGTATATTCCAAAATCACCGCCATCAACCCCGACGTCGTTGTGCACGCGGCCGCAATGACCGGCGTTGACGATTGTCAGCGCAATCCTGATGCGGCCTACAGAATCAACGCCCTCGGCGCCAGAAATGTCGCCGAAGCGGCGCGGAGGTTCGACGCATATCTGATATCGATATCGACGGACTATGTTTTCGGCGCGCGTCCGCCCGAAAATCCCGACGGCTACGATGAAATGGAGCCGCCCGCGCCCGTGAACGTTTACGGCAAGTCCAAGCTTTGGGGCGAATATCTGACGCGAACGACGGGGGCCATGCACTGCGTCGTAAGGACTTCGTGGGTTTTCGGATCGCGGCGCGCAAATTATGTTTCTGCCGCCGCGGACGCCGGGCGGGAGGTTTTCGCGGCGTCGGATATGAGCGCCTGTCCCACTTACACTGTCGACCTGGCCGAGGCCATTCGCCTGCTTGTAGACAGCGCGGAATACGGCGCGGCGCGCACGGGCGTATACCATTTGACCAATCAGGGCGCCGCTTCAAGATATGAAGTCGCGCTTTTCGTCGCCAAAACTCTCGGACTTCCGGTTAAGCGCGTCAAGAAAATATCCGTGGCGGCGCTGGGACTTCCGGCGGCCAGACCCGCGTGCTCTTCTTTGAAAAGCCGCCTGTGGCCAGCCGAAGGATTCAAGCCGCTAAGGCCGTGGCGCGAGGCCGTGGCCGATTATCTCTCATCGAATATTACTTAAAAACGGGAGTGTAACACCTTGAAAAAAATATGCGTGATAGGAACCGGATATGTGGGGCTTGTTACCGGAGCGTGCATGTCCGAACTCGGACACAGCGTAATCTGCGTCGACAACGACGCCGCGAAAATCCGCGGGCTTAAAAAATTCATAATGCCCATATACGAGCCGGGCCTAAAAGAACTCGTGGCGGCAAACGTCAGGCGCAAACGCCTGACATTTACCACGGATACCGCCGCCGCCGTCAAAAAATCCGAGGTGATATTCATAGCGGTGGGCACGCCACCCAGGGAAGACGGCTCCGCCGATTTGTCTTTCGTCGAAAAAGTGGCCGGAGACGTTGCGCGAGCGATGACTTCGTATAAACTCATCGTCGATAAATCCACCGTTCCCGTGGAAACGGGAGACCGCGTGGAAGAGACAGTCCGGCGGAATCTCAAAAAAAACATACCCTTCGACGTTGCGTCCAATCCCGAATTTTTGAGAGAGGGCTCGGCGGTAAAGGACACTTTCAAGACGGACAGAATTGTCGTGGGAGTCAGGTCCGCGCGGGCCGAAAAAATACTCAGGGAAGTTTACGCGCCCATAAAAGCTCCGATGCTGGTTACCGACATAAAAAGCGCGGAAATCATCAAGCATGCGTCCAATTCGTTTCTGGCCGCGAAAATATCTTTTATCAACGGCGTGGCCAACGTCTGCGAGCGCGTCGGAGCCGACATTAAGCAGGTTGCCGAGGGGATGGGGCTTGACAGACGAATCGGCAAGTCGTTCCTGAACGCGGGTATCGGCTTCGGAGGATTCTGTTTTCCCAAGGACGTCGAGGCGTTTATGTGGATATCGGGAAAACTCGGCTACGATTTCCCGATGCTTAAAGCCATAAAGACAATAAACGAGACGCAGAAAGCGCTTTTCGTCAAAAAAATCG
The DNA here is from genome assembly GCA_002841695.1 of Elusimicrobia bacterium HGW-Elusimicrobia-1. Lineage (NCBI taxonomy): Bacteria > Pseudomonadati > Elusimicrobiota > Elusimicrobia bacterium HGW-Elusimicrobia-1. The sequence goes on from PHAN01000002.1 coordinate 198,265, forward strand.
AGGAGGCGCTCTGGATTATCAAAGACAAGACCATCGGAGTGCTGGGGCTCTCATTCAAGCCGAACACCGACGATATGAGGTTCGCCCCGTCGATAGACATAATAAAAACACTTCAAGCCGAAGGCGCCAAAATCAAGGCCTACGATCCCGTGTCGATGCCGAAAGCCCGCGGAATTTTAAAGAATGTGAAGTATTGTAAAAATCTTTACGAGACGGCCCGCGGCAGCGACTGTCTGGTAATACTGACGGAGTGGGACGATTTCGCGGCGATGGACTTGTCTCGCATAAAGAAACTGCTCAAACACCCCATAATTCTCGACGGGCGCAATATGTTCGAGCCCGCCAAAATGAAAAAACTCGGCTTCGTTTACACCGGAGTGGGAAGATAAAAAGCGGATGCGGCGGCCGACGGATGGAGTGCATTCATAAGCGTTCTGCGCCGAATATGATATAATATCTGTTCGGTTTTACCGTCTGATTCCGCGATTTTGCGCACGGGCGCGCAAAAAACGCTTTGTGAGCTCTCAAAGACCGGATTTAATTATCAAATGAATACCAAGAAACGCTCCATCGGGGTATCTCCTCCGTCGAACAAGGGCAGTATGCGAGTCCTTATAACCGGCGGCGCCGGTTTTATAGGCAGCCACCTGTGCGACTATTTTATATCGAAGAAACACTCCGTAATCGCGCTTGACAACCTCATCACCGGATCCCTTAGAAACATAGAACATCTATTCGGCCATCCGCAGTTTAACTTCGTAAAACACGACGTAACAAACTATATTCACGTGGGCGGAAAAATAGACGCGGTTCTTCACTTCGCCTCGCCGGCAAGCCCGATAGATTATCTTAAATATCCGATACCGACTCTGAAAGTGGGGGCGCTGGGAACGCACAAAGCGCTGGGCTTGGCAAAAGAAAAAAACGCCATGTTCATGCTGGCGTCCACATCCGAAGTTTACGGCGACCCTCTTGAGTCGCCTCAGAAAGAATCCTACTGGGGAAACGTCAATCCCATCGGCCCGAGGGGAGTTTACGACGAGGCCAAACGTTTCGCGGAAGCTATGACTATGGCCTACCGCCGCTATCACGGGCTGGATACAAGGATAGTGCGGATATTCAACACTTACGGGCCGCGTATGCGCCTGGCCGACGGCAGAGTGGTTCCGAACTTCATTTATCAGGCGCTTCACAACAAACCTCTTACGGTATACGGGAACGGAAAGCAAACCAGAAGTTTTTGCTATGTTTCAGATCTGGTCGCGGGCATCTACGGACTTCTGCTGTCCGGAATACACGAACCCCTCAATCTGGGGAATCCCGAAGAAAGAACCATAAATGATTTCGCGAAACTGATTTTAAAGCTTACCGGATCCGGCAGCAAAATAGTACGCCGGCCGCTTCCGGTCGACGATCCCAAGGTCAGGTGTCCGGATATATCAAGGGCAAAAAAGAATCTTGGCTGGAAACCCGAGGTCGATTTGCCGGTCGGCATCAAAAAAACGATTAACTTTTTGGATATGCACAGGGAGGCATAAAATATGATTGAAAAAAATGGTTTGACGGATGTTATTGCCATAGACGATATACTCGCGGCTTTGCGAAAAAAATGGGGCTATATTTTGATTATTGCGGTAACTTTCGGCGCGGCGGGACTGGTGCATCAACGCCTTGCCCGGGAAGTCAAAATATACGAAGCCGAAGCGTATATCAGCATAGGATATTTTTCCGGCAAGGTGCTCGAAAAACCCTCGACCACAAAAATAATAATGAACGTGACCGAAAATTGGGTCAAACTTGCCAAGGTGATAGGCCTGAAGCCCACGCAAAACAATTTGAATGTCCTGGCGGCAAAAGTTTCGCTGGTCGCGGAGGAAAGCGATGTGTTGCGAATCGGGGCCAGAGCTTCGTCGCAGGAAGAAGCGTTGCTCATAGTCACATACCTGTCCGAAACCATACTGTCGAATCACAGCGTCCTTTTCGAAAACGCTCTGAAAAAAAGGGAAGAGATGCTGTTGTTATTGATACAAATGCATAAAACATCTATATCATCCATATCATTGTATCAGGTGGGCGAACTGATTCCTTCTAAAACCGAGATGCTGGTCAAACCCTACGTGAGCGATACCCCCGTTAAAGTTATATCCAAGAAAAACTCCGGCTATGTGGCTTTTGGGCTCGGGCTGCTGTTGTCGTCGGCTTATTTTATGATTACCGCGAAAAAGCGGTCGGATTCATCCGGAGGCGAGCGTGGGTGATATTTTTTCCGAAAAAAGATTCGCGGTAACCGGCGGAGCCGGTTTTCTTGGCGCCCGCCTGACGGCGCGTCTGAAAGAAAGGGGTGCGAAGTCGGTGTTTGTCCCCGTCATAGAAAAATACGACCTCACGAAAACGGAAGATATAAGAAGAATGTACGACGACGCTCGTCCGGATATTGTGATACACCTTGCCGCCAAAGTCGGAGGCATAGGGGCGAACCGCGAGAAGCCCGGCGAGTTTTTTTACGACAATCTTATGATGGGCGTGCAGCTTATGGAAGAAGCGCGCCTGCGCGGCGTCAAAAAATTTGTCGCGCTCGGAACTATCTGCTGTTATCCCAAGTTCACGCCCGTGCCGTTCAAAGAGGACGACTTGTGGAACGGCTACCCCGAAGAAACCAACGCTCCCTACGGCCTGGCAAAAAAAATGCTTCTGGTGCAGTCGCAATCTTACCGTCAGCAATACGGTTTCAACTCGATATTTCTTATGCCGGTAAATCTCTACGGCCCGGGCGACAACTTCGACCCCGCGTCGAGCCACGTGATTCCCGCGCTGATAAAAAAATGTTTCGACGCTATTGAAAACGGCGACAAAGAGATAGTCGTCTGGGGCAGCGGAAAAGCCACCAGGGAGTTTCTCTACGTCGACGACGCCGCGGAGGGAATAGTCCTCGCCGCGGAAAAATACGACAAGTCGGAACCCGTTAATCTCGGCGCGGGCTTTGAAATAACCATAAAAGACCTTGTAGAAAAAGTGGCGGCTATCGCCGGATTTAACGGCAAAATAACCTGGGACGCCTCAAAACCCGACGGCCAGCCGCGAAGATCGCTCGATACGTCGAGGGCCGAAAAAGAGTTCGGTTTCAAGGCGAAAACGGCCTTTGAAGAAGGCCTCAAAAAAACTATATGCCGGTACGCCGCCGGCCGCAAGACGTCCAAGTAAAATCATGAGTTCTTTCGTCATAGGTAAACGCACTGTAGGCGATGGTCAAATTCCCCTTGTGATTGCGGAGGTGGGCATTAATCACGAGGGCGATTTATCGAAGGCCATGCAGATGGTGGACGATGCCGCCGTAGCCGGCTGCGAGTGTATAAAATTTCAGTCCCACATAATCGAAGACGAAATGATCCCCAACAATGTTATCCCGGGGAACGCCTCTGAGTCCATATGGAAAATCATGGACAGGTGCAAACTGACGGAGTCCGAAGAGAAAAAACTGAAAAATTATACCGAATCCAAAGGTATGATGTTTCTGTCAACACCCTTTTCCAGGGCAGCGGCTGACCGACTTGAAAAAATGGGGGTGACCGCTTACAAGATCGGTTCAGGCGAGTGCAATAATTATCCCTTAATAGAGCATATCGCCGCGTTCGGGAAACCGGTGATATTAAGTACCGGGATGAACGACATAAATTCCATTCGCATAAGTGTTGACATCCTTCGGAAGCATAAAGTGCCGTATGCGCTCCTGCACTGCACTTCTATATATCCGACTCCCTACGAGAAGGTGCGACTCGGCGCTCTGCTCGATCTGAAGAACAATTTTCCGAATGTCCCTGTGGGTTTGAGCGACCATTCCATCGGGAATTACACCTGTTTTGCCGCGGTGGCGCTGGGGGCGGCCATCCTTGAAAAACATTTTACTTCAAGCGCCGCATGGCCGGGTCCTGATATCCCCATATCCCTGACTCCTCCCGAGCTATCGGACCTTATCCGCGGCAGTCGCGCGATTTATGCGGCTATGGGCGGCGAAAAAAAGATTTTGAAGGAGGAGCGGCCTACTATCGACTTTGCATATGCGTGCGTAGTCGCCATAAGGGATATAAAGCCCGGGGAAGTATTTACTCCGCGGAACATATGGGTCAAGCGCCCCGGAACGGGGGAGATTAAGGCGCTTCATTTTCAAAATATTCTCGGCAAAAGCGCGACACGCGAGATCGAAAAGAATGCCCAGTTGAAATGGGACGACATAAATGAGTAAAAAAATATTATTCTTGACCGGAACAAGGGCCGACTTCGGAAAGATAAAACCTCTGGCCAAAGCTCTTGAAAAGCAAAAACAATTCGCGGTTCATATGTTTGTCACAGGCATGCATATGTTGCCGCGATACGGATATACCGGCGAAGAGGTTCGCAAAAGCGGTTTTAAAAATATTTACTACTTTATAAATCAACGTTTGAACGATACGCTGGATACGATACTTTCCAACACAATAATCGGGTTGGGCAATTATCTTACTTTATTGAAGCCGGATATGATCATTGTACACGGCGACAGGGTAGAAGCGCTGGCCGGAGCAATAACCGGCGCATTGAATAATTTTTTAGTCGCGCACATAGAGGGCGGCGAGGTTTCCGGCACCATAGACGAGTCAATTCGTCATTCCGTCTCCAAATTGGCGCATATACATTTTGTATCCAATCAGGTGGCCGGTAAACGTTTATTGCGCATGGGGGAAAATAAAGAAAATATTTTTGTTATAGGATCTCCGGACGTCGATTTGATGTTATCGCCGGGGCTCCCTTCCATAGACGAAGTAAAAAAATATTACGATATCCCTTTCCGCGATAACTATTCCATCCTCATATACCACCCGGTTGTCACGAAAATTCACGATATAATGCATAATTTCAAACAAGTTATGCAATCAGTGAGTGAATCCGCTAAAAACTATGTGGTCATTTATCCAAATAACGACCCGGGCGGCAATATAATAATAGAAGAATTGGCGTTATACGCCTCTAATCCCCGCATAAAAATATTTCCTTCCATAAGGTTTGAATACTTTTTGACGCTCTTGAAAAATTGCGAGTTCATAATAGGCAATTCCAGCGCGGGCATAAGAGAAGCCCCCATATATGGAGTGCCGACGATAAATCTGGGCACTCGTCAGACCGGAAGATTTAAGCACGATACCATAATCAATATCAACGAATCGAAAACGGATATTCTTAAGGCCATAGGCCAAATTAAGAAGATGATAAAGAAGCCGTCATATCACTTCGGAACGGGTAAAAGCACCGACAAATTTCTTGCCACAATGAAAAATGCGAGCATCTGGAAAATCGAATTGCAAAAATATTTTATCGACCTGAATAATTACTGATATCACTGTGTATAAAAACCAAAGAATACTGGGTATAATTCCCGCAAGAGGGGGGAGCAAAGGCCTGCCGCGCAAGAACATACGGGTTATGGGCGGCAAACCGCTTCTGGTCTGGACGATAGAACAAGGGGCGCGAAGCAAATATTTGGATAGAATCATAGTTTCAACGGACGATAAAAAAATTGCTCGCGTAGCCGCGCGGCACGGCGCCGATGTGCCCTTTATAAGACCGGCGCGCTTATCCACTTCCCGCGCAAAATCCATAGATGTAGTTTTGCATTTGCTAAACCGGCTTGTGAAACGCGGTGAAAATTACGATGTCCTCGTGCTTCTTCAACCCACCTCGCCTCTTAGAAAAACCGGCGATATAGATAAAGCTTTGCGGCTTATGGACTTAAAGGGCGCGGATTCCGTGGTATCAGTATGCGAAACCGAACATCACCCTTACTGGCAAAACACTTTACCGCCCGACGGCAATATGAAGGGTTTCGTAAGGAAGAAGTATATCAATCGCAATAGGCAGGAATTCCCGAAGTATTACCGCCTGAACGGAGCTTTGTTCGCGGCGCGCGTCGGCTATATCAGAAAACATAAAAACTTTTTCGGCCCGCGCTGTTATGCGTATATTATGCCCAAAGAAAGATCCGTGGACATAGACACGGCTCTGGATTTTGGATTCGCCGAATATCTGATGAAAAGAAAGAAGTTATGAAACATATAGTTGTCATAGGCGCCGGACAAATAGGCGGCAGGCATCTGCAAGGTCTGTCAAAATTGGCAATGCCCGCCGCCATAAGCGTGTTAGACCCCTCCGGGGATTCGCTGCGTATCGCCGCGGAACGGTTCAAAGAAGCGGGCAACGCTCCTCAAATCTCCGGGGTTTCATTTCACAAAAATCTATCCGGACTTGAAAACGAAATAGATTTGGCCATAATCGCCACAAACGCGGATGTCAGGGCCGAGATTACGAAAGAACTGGTAACCTCCAAAAAGGTTAAAAATATAGTTTTTGAAAAAGTTGTTTTCCAGAAACTCTCCGACTTTGCGGAAATCCTCGATATTTTAGAACGGAAGGGAATTAAAAGCTGGGTGAATTGCCCGCGCAGATATTATCCGTTCTACAGAGATTTTCAAAAAGACCCGGCGGCGGACGGCCCCAAAGTTATCACCGTTGTCGGAGGGAATTGGGGGCTCGCGTGCAACTCTGTCCATTATATGGATTTGGCCGCTTTCCTGGGCGGAACCGCCGTATGCGAAGTCGACGCGTCGCATCTGGATAAGGGCTTTGTCGAGAGCAAGAGAAAGGGGTTCAAAGAAGTCAACGGAACCCTGTTTGTTTCTTTCGCCAACGGAGATAAATTGATATTGTGCTCTCAGGCGTGGAAGGCATCCCCGCCTGTAATCGGCATTGTGGGCGAAAATGTCCGCTTTATAATAGACGAAAGTGCCGGTGGGGGATATTACGACCGGCGAGGCGCCGATAGCAGCCAATGGCATCCGGTTCCTTGCAAGCCGCTTCTTCAAAGCGAACTTACCGCCGTTATCGCCCGTGACATATTGAGCGCCGGGCGCTGTCATTTGAGCGATTTGAGCGATTCGGCAGCGTTGCACGCGCCGCTTTTGAATGCTCTATCCGAACATATGGAAACCGCCGCCGGCCAAAAAATGGAAAGGTGTCCTATTACATGAAAACCGACAACTCGAAAATATGGCTTGTCGGCGCAGGCCCGATGGCTGTAGAGTATGCGAAAGTTCTCACCGCCATGAAAACCGGTTTTACAGTTATAGGCAGATCACAAAAATCGGCCGGTGAGTTTGCCGCCAAAACCGGCATAGAGGCCGTGACGGGAGGCGTCGAACGCTTCGCGTCGGGCGGCAGAGAAACCATCCCCGCAACGGCGATAGTATGCGTATCCGCCGAGGGTCTTGCATCAGCCGCAAAAACGCTTATTTCCTCCGGCGTAAAAAGAATTCTGGTTGAGAAACCCGCCGCGCTTAGCCGTGTCGAAGTCCGCGACTTGCTGGATACCGCGTCCCGCCATACGGCCGAAGTGTTCGTGGCGTACAACCGTCGCTTTTATTCTTCCGTCATGGCGGCTGAAAATATCGTGCGGGAAGACGGCGGCGCGACGTCGTTTCATTTTGAGTTCACCGAGTTAAGCCATATAGTCGAAAAAGTCGCCAAAGCCGACGAGGTCAAGAAAAAGTGGTTTCTGGCCAATTCCACCCACGTGGTCGATCTGGCATTTTATCTGGGCGGGAAACCGTCGGAGATTTCCTGTTACACTTCGCAGGAGCTGACTTGGCATCCGTCGGCCGCGGTCTTTGCGGGCGGCGGCGTCAGCGAAACCGGCGCGCTTTTTTCCTATCACGCAGATTGGACGTCGCCCGGCAGATGGGGCGTGGAAATTATGACTAAAAACCGTCGGATTATATTAAAACCACTGGAAGAGCTCCACGTCCAGAAAAAAGGGAGTTTTACCGCGGAAAAAATCGAGATCGCCGACCATCTTGATAAAACTTATAAGCCGGGATTGTTCAAACAGTGCGAAGAATTTATGTCGGGGCCGGTCATCCGGCTAAAAAACCTGGGCGAACAGGCCGCCGACATGGACATTTACTTTAAAATGTCGAATTATAGAGAATAAACAACACCCGGAGGAAATGATGAAGAAGTGCCGCTCCTGCGAAACCCCGATAGAACCGTTTATGTCTTTCGGCAAAATGCCGATAGCCAACGGATTCCTGACCGAAGAACAATTCGCCGCGGAATATTTTTTCGAGATGAAAGTGGCTTCGTGCCCCAAGTGCGGCCTTTTTCAGCTTACCGAACAGCCCGAAAGAGAAAAAATGTTCAACGAAAACTATGCCTTCTTCTCCGGAACGTCGAAACTAATGGCCGTTCATTTCAAAGAATTTGCCGACGACATAAAAAAGAAATATCTGGGAAATGACCCTTTCGTCGTCGAGATAGGGTCTAACGACGGGATAATGCTGAAAAACTTCGCCGAAAGCAAGATAAGACATCTTGGCATAGAACCCTCAGCAAATGTCGCCGACGTCGCCAGAGCAAGCGGAGTCAATACGGTCTCGGAATTTTTTGACAAGGACCTTGCCGAAAAAATAGTGGCTCAATACGGCCGGGCGAACGCGTTTTTAGGCGCCAACGTGATGTGCCACATACCCTACATACATTCCGTCGTCGACGGTATAAAAACGCTTCTTGCGCCCGACGGCGTGGTCGCCTTCGAGGATCCTTATCTCGGCGACGTAATAGAAAAAACCACCTACGACCAGATTTATGACGAGCATGTGTTTCTTTATTCGGTGAATTCGGTCAAATATCTTTTTGAATCGCACGGAATGGAAGTTATAGACGCCCTCCCGCAGGAAACCCACGGCGGTTCTATGAGATATGTCATCGCCAACAAGGGAAAGCGTCCGGTTTCAGAAAGAGTCGCCGCTCAACTCGCCAAAGAAAAACAACTCGGACTTGACAGGCCGGAAACATATTTGAAATTCAAAGAAAACTGCGAAAGATTCAGGAGCGAGCTTGTGCGGCTTCTGGAAAACGTGAGGTCAAAAGACAAAAGCGTAGTCGGTTATGCCGCCACATCCAAAAGCACAACTATCATCAACTACTGCGGCATTACCGCCGGGCAAATAGAATACATTTGCGACACCACGCCGATCAAACAGGGGAAATTCAGCCCGGGCGCGCATATACCCGTGAAACCCTATGAAACTTTCAAAGATAAATATCCGGACTACGCGCTTCTGTTCGGATACAACCACGCAAAGGAAATTATGGCCAAAGAAACCAAATTCAGCGAAGCGGGCGGCAAGTGGATAGTGTACGTTCCGGACGTCAGGGTGCTCTGATGATACTCTGCGCCAACCCACTCGCGCAGTATTTAGTCCGCAAAAAAGAAATAGACGATGCCGTGGCGCGCGTGCTTCAGAGCGGCTACTACATCCTGGGACCTGAAACCAAGGCATTTGAGCGGGAATTTGCCGGCTACACAGGAGTCCGGCACGGGATAGGCGCGGGCTCCGGCACCGAGGCGCTCCACCTGGCGATTGCTTCCTGCGGTGTGGGTACGGGAGACGAAGTTATAACCACGGCGCATACGGCGGTAGCGACGGTGTCCGCAATTGTATCGGCCGGAGCCGTTCCGGTTTTCGCCGACATAGAGCCGGATTTTTATACCATTGATCCGGCAAAAATAGAAAGTTTGATTACATCCAAAACGAAAGCCATCGTGCCGGTTCACATCTACGGCCAGCCGGCGGATATGGACGCTATTATGGCGATTGCCCGCAAGCGCGGGCTGAAAGTTATAGAGGATTGCGCCCAGGCGCACGGCTCAGGGTATAAGGACAGGAAAGCCGGTTCATTCGGCGATGCGGCGTGCTTCAGCTTTTACCCCACAAAAAATCTCGGCGCCGCAGGCGACGGCGGGATGGTGCTTACAAACGACCCCGCCATCGCCGAAAAAGCCGGATTGATGAGGGAGTACGGTTGGAAAGAAAGATATGTAAGTTTTATGCACGGCTGGAACTCGCGCCTGGACGAAATACAAGCGGCGGTTCTGAGAGTCAAGCTTAAATATCTCGACGCGGACAATGCCCTGCGCCGGAAGGCGGCCGCCGTATATGACAGGGAGTTGTCATCCCTGCCGGTTACCCTGCCGCGCGAACGTCCCGGTTCTTATCATGTGTTTCATTTGTACGTAGTGCGTACGCCAAAACGCAATATGCTGATGGAATCCCTGAAAAAAATCGGCATAATGCCGCTGATTCATTATCCGGTACCCGTGCATCTTCAGCCGGCATATAAACAATCCGCGCCACTGCCCGCGACGGAAACGGCGGCGGGAGAAATATTGTCTCTTCCCATGTATCCGGAAATAACCGACGCGCAGATAACCGCTGTTTGCGGCGCCGTCAAGAAATTTTTCAACGGCGAATTGTGAGCCGCGATTTGACATAAAGAGAGGTTTTTTATGATAGAAGGCGTAGTGATGAAAGAGCTTGTTACACACACGGATGAGAGAGGATATTTCCGCGAGATAATAAGAAAGAGCGACGATTTTTTCAGGGAGGGCTTCGGGCAATTAAGTGTATCCCGCATGAATGCGGGTGTTGTCAAAGCGTGGCACGTTCACAAGAAACAGATAGATTGGTGGTACGTCGCTTGCGGAACACTGAAAGTCGTACTTTATGATACCAGAAAAGATTCGACCACATATAAACAAATAATGGAAATCTTTATGGGCGACAACTGGCCGTCGGTTATCGTGAAGATACCGGCCGGAGTGGCCCACGGCTGCAAATGCTTAAATGGCCCGTCGGACCTTTTTTATGTCACTTCCGGAGTGTATGACACTAAGGAAGAAGGCCGCATATCTTATAACGACAAAGAAATCGGTTACGACTGGTTGAAAGGCCCCGAGATAAAATGATCTATCGGTCAAAGCAATGACAGAAATAACGGAATCCTTCAAAAACAAAACTATCTTAATCACCGGCGGACGCGGGTATCTTGCCGACACGTTGGTTGCGCTTTTGCGTGGCACGGATTGCAAGGTAATCCGTGCGGATATCAAACCACCGGAAGCGGCGACTCCGCGCGCCGGCGAATCACCCGAGATAGAAGAAATTGTGGAGGATATCGGGGTCTCGGGAATAAGCCCGGAATTATTGCGGCGGGCCGATATCATTTTTCATTTTGCCGCCCAGACCAGCGTTTACAGGGCGGAGGAAGATCCCGCCGACGACTGGCGCATAAACGTTATGCCTATGCTTTCGATGCTGGAAACATGCAGAAAAAATCGCCATTGTCCGACGGTGCTGTTTTCCGGCACAGTCACGGTAACCGGAATGTCGCAATATCTTCCGGTGGATGAAAAACATCCCGATGCGCCCATGACGATTTATGATATACACAAGCTCACCGCGGAAAATTATCTTAAACATTACGCCGCATCGGGATTTGTTAAGGGTTGCGTTCTGCGGCTGGCCAATGTTTACGGCCCCGGTAAAAAAAGCAGCAGCGCCGATCGCGGCATACTGAACCTGATGGCGCGCAAAGCTCTGGCCGGAGAAGATATAACCCTCTACGGAGACGGAAACTTTACCAGAGATTACATATACGTCAACGACGTCGCGCGGGCTTTTCTGACGGCGGCATCAAAGATTGATCTTCTAAACGGCAGACATTTCGTTCTTGGAAGCGGCACGGGGCATACTGTATCGGAAGCATTTTCCATGGTGGCTGAAATGGCGATGGCCAAAAAACCCGGAATTAAATCCACGGTCAAAAGTGTTCCCGCCCCCAAAAACCTATCGCCCATAGAAAACAGAAATTTCGTCGCCGACCGCTCGGAATTCACCAAACTTACGGGCTGGGCGCCGGAATACGACCTGAAAACCGGCATTAAATCCACAATAGATTCCATATACCCCCGAAATTAGGACGGTTACTATGAACAAACAAGAAGACATAAGAATAAATGTTGGCTGCGGCGGACGGCCCCTCGCCGGTTACGTAAATCTCGATATGGATACCGTGGATGAACTCAGACAACGCTATCCGGACAACTCATTTCCCGACGACCTCAAAATTTTTCAGTACGATATATTCAACCTGCCCTATCCTGATGGAACGGTCGCGGAGATAAGGGCGGATTCTCTCGTGGAACACTTATCTTTTACCGAGGAGCCCCTGTTTTTCGAAGAAGTAAAGAGAGCGCTGCGCCCCGGCGGACTTTTTATTTTTTCAACCCCCGACTTCGAGGATACGGTAAAAAAATGGCTGGCCGCAAAAGATGAGTGGAAAGATTTTTTCCGCTCGGATCCGGAAGCCGTGGCCAAACAGCACTGGTTCGGGCAGTACTCCTACTCCACCGCAAGCAGATGGGGTTATCTGACGGCAAGCATTTTCGGTTCGCAGAGTTCGACGGGACAAGGTCATAAAAATTGCTACACGATACCAAAAATTAAGGCCATTCTCGCCCGCATGGGTTTTGAAGAGGAAGAAATATCAACATACAGATGGAAAGGCGACCGTGAACTTATGATACTCGCAAAAGCGAGAAAAAAGTGACTACCCGAGGTACTATGAAAAAAATCGACACCTGCGCCATCGCTTCATCAGGCGGCATAACACTCAAAAATAAAAAAGTTCTCATAACCGGCGGTCTCGGCTTTATAGGATCGAACCTTGCCCGCCGATGTCTGGAACTCGGAGCGAAAGTTGTCATATACGATTGTCTGGATCCGCACTCCGGCGGCAACCTTTATAACATAAAAGACATAAGAAACGACACCGAAGTTATTTTGGGCGATATACTTAATTTCGACGAACTTATTAAAAGCATCGTCGGTCAGGATATTGTATTTAACTGCGCGGCGTCCACTTCGCATCCTTTTTCCATGAAGGAACCCTGGATAGACCTGGATGTCAACTGCCGCGGCGTGATAAACCTTCTTGAAGCCGCGCGCCGCTTCAACAGGGAAGCCAAGTTTATCCATATCGGAACCAGCACTCAGATAGGCCGGCTCCACTACAATCCGGCGGACGAAAACCACCCGGAATTCCCGACCGATATATATTCCGCCAACAAGAGTGTCTCCGAAAAATATGTGCTCCTTTACGGCAACGCGTACTCAATCCCGGCCACAGTAGTGAGATTCGCCAATATATTCGGTCCGAGGGCAAGCATACACAGCCCTGATTTTACCTTCGTAAATTATTTCATAGGCCTCGCCATGCAGAATAAGAGTATCACTGTTTATAAACCCGGCAGGCAGCTGAGAAATGTCACCTATGTGGACGACGCCGTTACGGCTCTGATTATGTCGGCGCTTAGCCGCGAGACCGACGGCAAGGTCTATTTCGCCGTAAGTTCGGAACATTTGAGCGTCGCGGATATCGCCTCGAAAATAACGGAAGTCGTAGGGGGGAAATTGAATCTTGTCGACTGGCCGCCCGAAAGAAAAAGCGTGGAAATAGGCGATGCCGTAATAAGCAATAAGAAAATAACCGACACTCTGGGATGGAAACCCGCATACAACTTTGTCGACGGTCTGGCGGAGACAAAAAAATACTACGCAAATTGCATCAAAGAGTATATCCCGAGGTAAATATGAAACTACTTGTCACAGGAGCTCTCGGACACATCGGCTCGCGTCTGATTCGGTCGGCATCGGATAAAGGTATAGAAGAAATCATCATAATCGACAATCTGTCCACGCAGAGATATTGCTCTTTGTTCGATTTGCCACGGGGCGTAAAGTATAATTTCATCGAAGACGACATACGCTCCCCCGGCATCAACGAGCATTTTAAGGGTGTCGACGTGGTTATCCATCTGGCCGCCATAACCGACGCGGCATCTTCTCATGACAAAAGAGACGAGGTTTTTTCCGTAAACCTTGAGGGCACAAAAAATGTCGCCGAGGCCTGCGCGCGCAACGGATGCAAACTGATATTTCCTTCCACCACCAGCGTGTACGGCACGCAGGAAGAAATTGTCGACGAAGAATGCCCGGAAGAAACCCTAAAACCGCAAAGTCCGTACGCGGAAAGCAAAATAAAAGCCGAAAAACTTCTGTGCGGATTGGGCGAATCTTCCGGACTCGATTTTCTTATTTTCCGCCTGGGGACAATATTCGGGGTTTCTCCCGGCATGAGATTTCACACGGCGGTCAATAAATTCTGCTGGCAGGCCAGCGTCGGGCAGAACATAACGGTCTGGAGGACGGCGATGGGCCAGAAGCGGCCGTATCTGGACATAGCGGATGCGATCGACGCGTTTTATTTTGTCATCAAAAACAATATTTTCGACCGAAGAATTTACAATGCCGTTACCCTGAATGCTTCCGTAAGGGAAATTACCGGCGCAATAGCGGAGCATATTCCGTCGTTAAAAATAGAACTCGTGGACTGCGCTATAATGAACCAGCTCTCTTACAATGTTTCCAATAAGAGATTTACCGGCAAAGGATTTAATTTCCGCGGAGACATAAAAAAAGGCATAGCCGAAACCTTGCGGCTTTTGAGCGCGGTGGCTTGTAAATGAGCAGTGCCACCATAGTAACCACGCCGCACTACGGGCACAAACTTCTTAAATCTTTCCTCGCTTACTACGCGTTGTTTGACTTTCCCTGTCCCATACTGGTGCTGGATTCCTCGGAAACTCCGGCCGACCAAAGCGAAGTATCGGCCATTCTTTCTCACAAAGCGGTCAAGCACATTTCTTATCCGCATGATACGAGGTTCGAGGACAAACTCTCCGACGGGCTAATGCACGCGGCCACGCCTTACGCCGCCGTATGTTCCGAGGACGATTTCATAACTCCCGCGGGACTGACCGCCGCGATGGCTCATCTCGATAAAAATCCCGACTATGCTCTGGCTCACGGAAGATATGCCGTATATACCGCGTCGGCCGATAGGTCAGGGAAAACCGATTTTCACGCCGCTCCCGTGAATTCCGGAACATCCGTGACGGATTCATCGGCGATAGACAGGGTTTGCCGAAACCTGGCCGAATACCGGCTGGCCACTTTCAGCGCGCTGCACAAAACTGAAGTTCTGCGGAGAATTTGGAACGAAACTCCGAGACATACCGACGATATGAGATTCGGGGAACTTTTGCCTTCGTCGCTTTCTCTGATATACGGCAAAATGGCTTTTTTGGATACTTTTTACTGCGCCAGAAGAACCGGAGTGAAATCTACCGGGCAGAGCGTGCTCTCTCTGACGGATTACATAGAGGACGGAACCTATATTGCAAAATACGACCGGTTTAAAAAATGTCTTTTATCCGCATTGTCCAAAGAATCCCCGGATACGGACATATCGACAGCAGGCAAGCGAATAGACAATGCCATGGATGAATATTTCCTTGCGCAATTCGGCGCCACGCCCTCCCTGATGAATAAAAACCACGGATTACTCACAGTCGCCCGTAAAATAAAGCGTTGGATAGCGCGCGGTTTTGCCGTTGTGCCGGCAATATCCGCCTTCGGCACCAAGCTGACCGATACAGATCCGGACTTTCAGGAACTTATCCGCATTAAGGAAGCCGTTCTTAACGAATCGTGTCAAAACTAGTCAAAAATACTTTTATATACACTCTCGGCAACGCCCTGGTTCCGTCGATGGGCTTTATTTTGCTGCCCCTGTACGCCAAATATCTTACGCCGGCGGATTATGGCATAGTCGCGGCAATGGCGACACTAAGCGGGGTGCTGGCCATTCTATACACTCTTTGCGCCGAGCGCGCGGTTTATAGATTATATTATGATTACAAGAGCGAAGCCGACAAAAAAATCTTTCTGGGATCGGTGGCTACATTTACCATAATCCTGTCAGTGGCGGCGGCCGCCTTGCTTTTTATTTTCAGTAATGCGGCGGGGTCTCTTTATAAATCCATACCGTTTCATCCCTACTACGCCTATACCATAATGACCTGTTTGTTTCTGACGTTTTCTTATATCCCTTTGATAAACCTCAGGGTGACGGAGCGGGCGGGAGAATTCGTGATTCTCTCGTCGGGCCAATTTCTGCTTACTACGGCCCTCATTGTTTTTTTTGTATGCGTAAAGCGGGAAGGTGCGGCGGGACAGCTTAAAGCCACTTTTCTATCGGCGCTTATAGCCGCGCCTGTCTATTTGTATATCCTCGGCAAAATAGCGACTCCGGGAATAAACAAGCGTATAATCGGCGAAACTTTGCGCTACAGTATGCCGATGGTTCCTTCTCTTCTGACGGCATGGGTGCTTAACCTCTCGAGCAGGATTTTTCTGGAACGATACTTCACTCTGGCCGATGTAGGCGTCTTTTCTCTCGCGCATAAAATAGGAACTTTGGGACTGGTTATATTCGGCGGATTCAACGCGGCTTACGCCCCGTATTTTTACAAGATGGCCAACGACGCGACCGATATATTGCAGTCCAAAAACAAACTGTCGCGCATAAACGACGTATATACGGTACTGGCGCTGGCATCCATTTTTTTTGTCGCTCTTTTCACCAAAGAAGTTATGGAGACATTTATAGATTCGAGATATTCCTATGCCTACGGCATCGCCAGGGTAGTATTATACGCCTATTATTTTTCGGCGCTTATGAGCTTGGCCGGCCTTTCAATAACGCAATCTAAAAAGACAAAACAGGATATGTACATATCGCTTATTGTGGCTGTGCTAAACGTAATGCTGAATCTGGCGCTGATACCGCGCTTCGGCATCAACGGCGCGGCGGCCGCGACTATTTTGACCTTCGTATGCGGATACGCCATAGAATATGAGTACTCTAAGAGATGCTTTTTCGTTCAGACGGGCAGGTTTCGTCTTATGACTTATATTGCGTGCTCCGGCGCCATACTGACCGGCTACCATTTTTATCTGGAACGCTGGCCGTTATTCGCATTTATTTCCAAGTTGGTTCTTGCGGCTGCAACGGCCTACGGCTTATTGCGCATGGATGAAATACGCAATATCCTGAAACTCAAAAAAATCTCCGCCTGACTTCGTTATGGATATATACATTTGCTCGTCTTCTATGGCCGTATCCGCCATACTGACCCTGCTCGGTCCCGATCCGGAGCGGGGAAAGTTTAAAATTATCACGACATATCCCGCCGGCAGAATGATTATGGGCAAACTCTACGGCGACGAGAATGTGCTGTCGGTTGAAATTCCGGCGCAAAACCGCAATTCCATGAGGCCTGCGCGTGCCATAAATGGAGCGCTGGCAGTTTTATCCGTGCGGCTATCCGCCGGAAAGATACTCTCCTCATACAGCGGACACCGTGTGCATTTTTTCTCGGTGGCTTTTGCGCCCGTAGAGTTTTGGATGGTTAAAAAACTCTCGGCAAACAATAAAGTGATATATCATCAGATAGTCGCCAAACCCGCCGGGTTCAAAAAAACTCTTTCGCTTAAAACTCTCGTTTACAAAGCCGCCTACCGGATTCTTTACGGTATGGATGTCGAAGTCGGTTACGGCGGCGGCAGATATATAACCTACATGCCGGCGTCTTTCTACGCGTCGACCGTATCGGAAGAACATTTATGGGACAAGCCCCTCGTCATAAAAGAAAACGCCGCTTTTCTTGACAAATTGGGACTGGACTTAAAAGGCAAAGAGATTTTACTTGCGCCCCATGATTCGCCCGGCAACGGAATCACCGGCGAAGACGAGTATTTGAAACGGATGGACGAACTTATAAAAGCGCTGTCAAAAAATGGATTGCTTGCCAAAACAGCCCTTAAACCGCATCCTGTGTGGCGGCGTCTTTACGGGATGGAAAAAGATATAAGTGTGGCCGCGCCGGACTATGTGACATCGGAAATTATAATGTCGAGTTTTAACTGTGTAATAAGTTATGCCAGCGCCGCGCTTATATGGGCGGCCAAGTCCGGCAAACACGCTATTTCTCTTTTGGATTATATAGACCCGATAGACCCCGAATGCAGAGAAATCTATCGTCGCTATCTTGACGGAGAATCGAACGGCAAAATATGCTATCCTAAGAACATAGATGAAATAATTTCGGCCGTCGGGCTCGGTTGCGACGGGAGAAAATCATGATAAAGTCCCTCGCCGGAATAGGCGCAAAGACGTATCGTTTGGTTTCCCGTGTGCTTAGGCGGGCATACTGGTCTGCCCGGCTCAGGAAGCTTGGCGACGACGCCGTTTTTTACAAGGGCGTGATCATACACGCGCCCGAAAATGTAACCGTGGGGGAAGGCGCGCGCATAGGGGATTATGTGGTTGTATGGGGAGGCGGGGGGGTGGACATAGGCAATAACGTGCTTATAGCCGCGCACGCCGTTATTACGTCGCAGAGCCACGATGCCCGCTCCGACATGCGTGCCACCACCGCAGTAGCCCGCAAAATTTCTCTGGGCGACAACGTATGGATAGGCGCCGGCGCCGTAGTTCTGCCGGGCGTCTCCATAGGCGACAATGCCGTTGTGGCGGCCGGCGCCGTCGTAACCAAAGATGTTGCCGCTTCCGATACGGTGGCGGGCGTGCCCGCGAGGTCTATAAAAAAATGATGTTGATAAAAGATATCTTGCGCTTTTTAAGAAATATTGCGCTAAAAACTCTCTGCCGGATACGCCATCGCGGGGTGTATATGGGTTGGGGCGTGCGCGTATCTTCCGCTACACGCTTCGAGGACCATTCGTACATTAATCACGGGTGCGATATCACGGATTCTTTCATCGGGCGTGGAACTTTTATCGCTCCGCGTTCAAGAATAAGCGGAGCCAAGGTGGGAAGATTCTGCTCAATAGGCCAAAATGTGCGCACTTGCGTAGGCAGGCACCCTTCGGAAAAATGGGTAAGCACCCACCCCGCATTTTTTTCCGATAAGAAACAGGCCGGTTTTACTTTCACACCGGCGAGCATGTTTGACGAGCATCTGTATGTAGATGATAAAAAACTATTCGTGGTCGAAATAGGCAATGACGTATGGATCGGAGACGATGTCATTATCTTCGACGGAATAACCATAGGCGACGGCGCGATAGTGGGAGCGGGGGCCGTGGTGACCAAAAACATTGAACCTTACGCCATAGTCGCGGGAGTGCCCGCCAAAAAGTTAAGAGACAGATACGATAACCCCGCGGACGCGGAATTTCTGCGCGCCTTCAGATGGTGGGACAAAGATACGGCATGGCTGAAATCCAATAGGGATTATTTCAAAGACATAAAACTTTTTACCGACAAATTCCGCAGCGTTGAAACCGATAATCGCCATAATATATGATAACAGTATTTTCCATACCAAAAGCTTTTGCCGGCGACGCGGCGACGGCGCAGTCGAATGCCATTGAAAGCTGGAAGCGCGCCGCTAAAAGCGGGGAAATAATAATCTTCGGCGACGACCCCGGCGCGGCCGATATCTGTCGAAAGCTCGATGTCAGGCATGAGCCGCGGATAGCCGTCAGCGAAGCAGGGACTCCGCTTGTATCCGCGGCTTTTGACACAGCCCAAAAAATCGCGCGGGGCGATATACTCGTTTACATCAATGCCGACATAGTTCTGATGCCGGACTTTGAAGCCGCCGTAAATAAAATAAATCTGAAATCATTTCTGGCGGTTGGCAGAAGAACCGATATGAGCATACCGCGCCCGCTGGATTTTTCCGACTCGGCATGGGCGCAAAAACTGATGTCCGACGCCCGCCTGAAAGGCCGGTTGCACGGATATTCGGGAATCGACTATTTTATTTTCAGACGCGATTTTCGTCACGGGATGCCTCCGTTCGCGGTAGGCCGCCCGGGCTGGGACAACTGGCTTTTGTACAGGGCAAAGGAAACGGGCGTGCCCATAGTCGACGCTTCGGCGGCGATTTTAGCAGTCCATCAGGATCACGACTTGAAACATACCGGCTTAAATCCGTCAAAACGCGACGTATGGCCCGAAAGCAGAAAGAATTTTGAACTCGCCGGCCTTGCAAATATGATGTCAATACGCAACGCCGATTTGCTTTTATCGGCCGACGGTATCGCACGCAGAGGGCTGACAGGGAGAATATTTATGAGTATGCTGGAATCCCGCCCGGGCAGGGCGATACTGGCGGCAAGAAGAAAAATCTCTATGGTAATCAACCGATGAAAATAGACCTGAAAAAAACAGATATTTCCGTTATAGTGCTTGGCCTGCTCATTCTGGCAGTATGCCTGTCACCGCGGTTCCCGCTGCCTTTTTATATACCTTCCCGCACCATCGACATTCGCGCGGAAGATATCATGCTTTTGGCGTTGTTGTTTTTTTGGGGCAGAAAAATTCTGCGCCCTCATGCCCATATATATCTCACTCCGATATATAAGCCGTTTTTTCTTTATATTGCCGTCGCTGCGTCCACCACCGGAATCGCGCTTTTTTTAAACCCCGAAGCGGGACACATATTAAGAACTTTTCTATACTTCGGCAAGGAACTGCAGTTTTTTGTACTTTTTTTCCTTGCCGCCAACATTGTAAACAGCGATGAGCATCTTGAAATTTTGCTTAAGTTCTTCGTCGGCGGAGTTTTTATAAATACCCTGTGGCTGTGGATACAAATACTGACGCGCAAATACGGGCCTCTTTTTATCGTAACAATTCCGGAAGGGGCGTACCATCATCCCAGAAGATTTTCGTTGTACGGCCCCTGTCTCATAGGCGAATCGGGAGCTTTCCACGTGGCCCTGTTTTTCGCTTTTGCATCCTACCTGTTCTACGCATTTTTTTTTCTGGCTCCGCGCAGACCTGAGAGAAAGTTCTTTCTTGCGGCGGGGATATTGTCGACAATTATGAGCGTTATGTCGGGCGAGAAAATATCTCTGGTACTCTTCGCGGTAGGCATTGTCATTATCATCAGCTTGCAATTATCAAAAAAGATTATGTTGAAGATAGCCGCCTCCGGAGTTGCTGTCGTATTGGCTCTTCAGTTGCTTGAAAATATCTTGGTAAAGTTTATATCGCCCGCCATAGCGCGGGTATTCGGGTTTCAGGCGTATTATCTGGCGATACAGCTCAATAGATTAGACATATGGAAAGATTTTGTTCAATATATCAGTGATAATTTCTGGATAGGATTCGGTAAAGGCCAGATACTGTATCCTGGTTACGAGTCGATAGTATTCGGGGAAGTCCATAACAGCTATCTAAAAATGATAATGGAAACCGGCATATTCGGAATGATTGCGTTCATAATGGTTCTGATAATTGCCGCAAGTATGTGCAGGGCTGTTTTAAAACACCCAAACAGTACGGATTTGGGTCGAGTTACGGCCGCGACGGCATACGCCATGCTCGCCGGAATAAGCGTCACCGCTCTGGTGCAGGATGCTTTTAAGACCATTATGCCCAACGAGATTCTTTGGATTTTTCTGGGTCTGACCGCGGCAGTTTATAAAATAACGACATCGCGATATAACCCGCCGGCGGAAGCGCCGGAAATATATCAAGGACGAACTAACAATTAAAATGACCGGGCCGGCGAATATTCTTACTTTCGATATCGAGGGGTTCATCGAGGCGTCGCACGACTCCTTCGACGTGCCCGAGCGATATATTTCCGCGGAATCCGAAAGAAAGGAAATAGAGGTCAACACCACGGCTATACTGGAGTTGTTGCGGCGCCACAACCAGAAGGCGACTTTCTTCATTTTAGGACGAATAGCCGGAGATATGCCCTCACTGGTGCGAAAAATAGCCGGCGAAGGACACGAGGTGGCATGTCACGGTCTAATCCATCGCCGTATCCATAAGTTCGATAAAATTGCCTGCCGCCGAATGATAAGCGACGCCAAAAATATGCTCGAAGATGTTTCCGGACGGCAAGTAGTAGGATTCCGTGCGCCCGACTTCTCTATAACAAAAACCAATCTATGGGCTTTTGACATACTCCGCGAGTCGGGTTTTTTATACGACTCCAGCGTTTACCCGATAGATTTCCACGATGTCTACGGCGTCGGCGGATTCACAAGGGCGCCGTTCCGAATGCAGAACGGCCTCGTTGAGATTCCAATGTCAACCGCGCACATCCTCGGCAAAAATATTCCCTTCGGCGGAGGCGGTTATTTGCGCCTTTACCCGTTTGCGCTGACCAAATTCCTGTTCTCCCGACTGAACACCGAAGGACTGCCGGGAGTGGTGTATCTTCATCCGTTTGAAATGGGCGATGTCGTGACTCGCATAAGAGAAATATCAAATATAAGAAAATTCAGAACTTACTACGGAATATCCTCGGTAAAGAAAAAACTTTCGAATCTGTTGCGCAATTTCTCTTTCACCACCGCGGAAGATTACCTTAAAATGCGTTCGCTCGAATGAACTATCTGTTTAAAACCACTAACCAACTGACCGACGGTGAGAAGAAATGCGTCCGCGATTTGCATTACGAAGTTTTCGGCAAAGTATTTGACCCCGCGGATTTTGAAAAAAAATATTCTCTGACGGCAAAAGGATACTCCTATCACGGTCTTATGATAGACGGCTCCGGCGTAGTCGGGTTTTACGCCGCCGTGCCGTATAGATACGAATTCTTTGGCAAAGAGTTCATATTTGCGTTGGCCGTGGACGGAATGATACACCCTGAATACAGAAAATTAGACCCACTCGGCTATAAAAAAATGACATCTCCGGTTTACGAAAATCTCAGGGCGAACGATATCCCTTTCATATTTTGCTTTCCGAACGACAGCGCCTATCTGTATACAAAAAAGGTGCTGGGCTGGAGAGATATCGGCGCACTCGATTTTTATTTGTTTCCCGCCGGGATTGCAGCCAAACCCGCCGATTTTTTGGCAGGATGGCTGCACCGCGCCGCGTCTATGTTCGGAGTGTCAAAACTTCGGCGCGTCGTCAGAAACGCGGGAATAAAAAAGATTGCGGATAATATTTTTATGGAACACAGATACGGAACAGGGTATCGGACCGTTAATTTGCCCGACGGCACCGAGTTTATTTACAGGATGTGCCGTGAACTAAGCAGATTCGATGTGGCCTTCATTATAGACATTCGACCGGCAGACGGCAAAAATATACAAGGCGCGGTTTCATCTATTATAAAAAATGAAAAAAATGCCGCTGCCGTGGCCTATATCGGGAAACTGGGATCTCCTCCGCCCAACCTTATAAAACTGCCGCGCTCGTTGGAACCGAAAAAAATCAGGATGATCGGAAAATTGCTCGGCGGCGCGCTCGACGACAGGATTTTTGATATAGACAACTGGGAAGTGAATTTATCGAACTTCGACGTACGCTGAATCCGCCATGAAAAACAAACTTAACGTATGGCTGTTGAAAATCTCCGAGCCTCTGCCGTTGAGACCCGATGTTAAACTCATGCGCACCGGAATCCTCGCGCAAAAACTTGCCGACAGGGGACATACTGTTACGTGGTGGACAAGCGCCTTCGGCCATTCCAAAAAAGAGTGGGTCCGCGATTTCGACAAAAATTCCGAACTATCCGTTTCCGAAAACTATAAAATAACCGGTCTGCGGGGCTGCGGATACTCCAAAAATTTTTCCGTACGCAGATATATAGACCATGAGATGGTAGCGCAAAGGTTCGCGGCTGAGGCGCAAAAGCGCGCGCCGCCTGACATAGTAGTCGCTTCCATGCCCTCTCATAACTTGGCTTTTTCCGCCGCGTCGTACGCGAACAGGCGCGGAATTCCGTTCATAGTCGACATAAGGGATC
Source organism: Elusimicrobia bacterium HGW-Elusimicrobia-1 (assembly GCA_002841695.1). Taxonomy (NCBI): domain Bacteria; kingdom Pseudomonadati; phylum Elusimicrobiota; species Elusimicrobia bacterium HGW-Elusimicrobia-1. The sequence continues at coordinate 221,849 of PHAN01000002.1, forward strand.
CATGGCCGGATGCGTTTCTGTTTCATTTGCCGGTTCCGCTTCAGCCCGTCGCGAGGGTCGTGCTGTACCGCGACTTCAAAATATTGAAAAATGCCCTTAGAATGGCCGGTGCAATGACAGCGGTTTCCGGCACCCTGCTTGCTTGGGGACTTTCACGCGTGCCGCGCGTAAGAACGCCTGCGGACATGGTATTTCCGTTGGGCTATCAGAAAATAAAAATTCGCGATTATTCAAAAATCGAATGTAAGTTCGCCGGACTTAAAAAAATACTGAATGAAAAGTTCATAGTGCTTTACATAGGTGCGCTTTCCGGAAAATATCACGATCCTTCCATACTTATAAGCGCGGCAAAAATTTTGAGAGACACTCAGGGAATTCACTTTATAATCGGAGGCGACGGCGAATTGGCTCCGTCCCTGAAAAAAGAGGCCGCCGCGCTCGACAATATAACTTTTACCGGATGGCTTAATCACGAAGAGATGGAATATTTCTTGTCTATGGCCAAAGTCGGCATGTGTCCCGCAGTCAGGACTGTAAACAACACAAGCAACAAGATATACGCTTATCTCTCCGCGGGCCTGCCCATAGTATCTTCCTTCGCGGGGGATGCCAAAAAGCTTGTCGAAGAGCGAAAAGCGGGATTTTACTGCCCTCCGCGCGACGTGGAAAGCATGTTGAGCGGCATTCGAAACCTGTATCGAGACAAAAATATGTATAATAATATGTCGGAAGCCGCCTTGCTCAGTTATAAAGAAATGTTCGACGCCGACAAGATCTACGCCGATTACTCGGATTACATCGAGGCGATGGCGGCAAAAAAGGAGGTGTAACGCCGGTGAGGGGAAAAATAATCGGGTTGATATATAATGCCGTTGCAGAGATGAATCGCGAACTTCCGGATGACCAAAAGCTCCCTCTTAAAGAAGATACGCCTCTGGCCGGGGGCTCGCTGGATTCTCTTGGTTTCGTGGACATGATAGTACGCGTGGAACAGGCAATACATAAGGAATTCGGCAAGGCCGTAACGCTCGCCGGAGACGATATTATGACACGCCAAGACGGACCGTTCTCCAATATCGGATCTCTGGCGGATCACATAGACAGTATCCTGTCCGGAAGGCAAAACTGATGTCCGAACCCCGTGTGGCGCTCGTGGCCGGTGCGTCAAGAAGCATAGGCAGAAGGATTGTGGAGCGCTATCTCAGTTCAGGGGAAACATTCCGCGTGGCCGGTTGCAGTCGCACACCATCGGATATATCCAATCCCGGATATAAACATTTTATTGCTGATATCGCCGACGAAAACTCCGTTAAACTGATGTTCGCCGACATCCACAGGGAATACGGCCGGTTGGACATTCTGATAAACTGCGCCGGACTCCAGTCCATAGGCGGCGCTCTGCTGACTTCGGATGACACCCTGCGAAAAATTCTTGACGTTAATGTCAGGGGCGCCTTTCTTCTGTGCCGCGAGGCGTCAAAACTCATGAAGATAAACCGTTATGGCAGAATAGTAAACTTCTCAAGCGCCGCCGTACCTCTTTGCAGTGCAGGCAGCGCCGTTTACGGAGCATCCAAGGCGGCGGTCGAACAATTTACAAAAGTGCTGGCCAAAGAAATTTACGGATACGGCATAACGGCAAACGTTCTGAGACTTTCCATCGTCGCAGAATCCGGAATGGCCGCTAACATAAGCCCGGCGGCAACCGAAGAAACTCTGAAAAAAACCGTCACCGGTAAATTGATAAACTTCACCGATATATGCGAAGCCGTGGACTTTATGATTTCAGAAAAAAGCGGACAACTCACCGCTCAAACCATAGGTCTGGGCGGAATATAACCGAATTTCTATGGCATCCAACCGCGTTAAGATAGAAGCGATAGAATACTACCTGCCGCAAAAAGTCGTGACAAACGACGACATCAAAGCTGAAAATCCTTCATGGAATGTCAAATTGTTGGAGGAGAGAACCGGTGTGCGCCAAAGGCATATATCCTCCGACAACGAAACGGCGCTGGATCTGGCATTGACGGCGTGTAAACAACTTTTCAAGTCCGTTCCGGATGCGGCCGCAAGGATTGACGGATTGATATTCTGTACGGAAAGCGAGGATTACATACTGCCTCCGAACTGCTGCATGCTCCATAAGATGCTGGACCTTCCGGAAAATGTCTTTGCCTTCGACTACAATCTGGCATGCTCGGGATTTATTTACGGTTTAGCTTTGGCCCGAGGTCTTGTTATTTCAGGGCAGGCAAAAAATATTCTGCTGATAAATGCCGATACGTATTCCAAGTACATAAACAAGCAGGACCGCGCCACAAGAATACTCTTCGGCGACGGCGCGGCCGTCACGCTGATAACTGCCGCCGGTGAAAATGATGAAAGCGGCATTCTGGACATACAGTGTGCGACTTCGGGCAAGGGATACGATAAACTGATCATACCGTCTGGCGGAAACCGCATGCCAAAAACGCCGGAAACCTCCAAGCCACTCACGGATAAAAGCGGCAATACAAGGACATTGGAAAATATCTACATGGATGGTATGGGCATTCTGTCGTTCGTAAATTCCAGAGTCCCGTCCCAGGTATCGGAGGTGCTCAACCGGAACGGTTTGAGCGCTGACCGGATAGACATGTTCATATTTCATCAGGCAAGCGCGATGGCGCTCGACTCTCTGGAAAGAATTATGGGGATACCGTCGCAGAAATCATTCAGAAACATAGGCGAAGCCGGAAACACGGTGGGTGCGACCATACCGATTTGTCTTAAAAACGCTCTCGACGCGAACAGAATCATCTCAGGGAACACCGTAGTACTGAGCGGCTTCGGCGTAGGTTTGTCTTGGGGAACCGCGCTGGTCAAAATTTAGACAACGATTGTGCGCCTGTCCACTGTTATCGGAGAAAAAAATGCTGAAAAGAACTTTTGATATAATATTTTCTTTTATCGGACTTATCGCGCTTTCGCCCGCATTCGCTTTAGCGGCGATCTTGATAAAAAAAGAGGACGGCGGGCCGGTTTTTTATCCGGGAATCCGCACCGGCAAAGACGGAATTAAATTCAAAATGTACAAGTTCCGCTCGATGGTCGTCAACGCCGACAAAATCGGTGGGCCGTCGACGGCGGGCGACGACCCGCGGCTTCTTAAAACCGGTAAAATCTTAAGAAAATATAAGCTCGATGAACTACCCCAGTTGATAAACGTTCTTAAAGGGGAAATGTCTTTTGTCGGCCCCCGCCCGGAAGTGCCGCACTATACCGATATGTTCACCGGCGAAGAAAAGCGGATACTCGGCGTAAAGCCGGGCATAACCGACCGGGCGTCTTTGTGGAACTCCGACGAGGGTTCGATTCTGGCCGGCAGCCCCGACCCGGAAAAAACGTACATGGAAAAAATCTGGCCCGAAAAGAAGCGGCTTCAACTCAAATACGTCGACGAGCGTTCTTTTTCCGGCGACATCAAAATAATATTTCTTACGCTGGTCAAAATAATAAAACGTTCTTGATATTGTCCGATGAGAAAATACGACAAAAAATTTCTGACGGCTCTTTACCGCTCGATGCTCCGCATACGTCTTTGCGAGGAGAGTTTCGTCGGACCCATACTTCGCGGCGAAATCAAATGTCCCGTCCATCTTTGCACGGGGCAGGAGGCCGTATCCGCCGGCGTGGGCGCCGCCCTTAAAAAATCCGACATCGTTTTCGGAAACCACCGCTCTCACGGACATTATCTGGCCAAAGGCGGATGTATGGACGCCATGGTGGCCGAGGTCTACGGAAAATCGTCCGGCTGCGCGCGGGGGCGCGGCGGTTCGATGCATCTGGTTGCGCCCGAAGTCAATTTCCTGGGCGCCGCGCCGATAGTGGGCGGCACCATTTCCCTTGCGACGGGCGCCGCGCTCGCTTCAAAAATCAAGAATGACAAAAGCGCCGCCGTGAGTTTCTTCGGCGACGGCGCCACGGGCGAGGGCGCGCTCTACGAATCCGCAAACCTGGCCGCGCTCATGAAACTCCCCATACTCTTCGTCTGCGAAAATAATCTTTACGCCACGCATATGCCGATACTCGACTGCCGTCCGTCGACGGCCATAGCGCCGGCCTTCGGCCGGATGCTGCCGTTTTCCAAAAGCGTCGACGGCAACGACGTTCTGGCGGTTTACGAATCCGCCCGCGAAGCGCTCGACGGATGCCGCGCGGGGCGCGGCCCGGCATTCATAGAATACCGCACGTACCGTATGCGCGGACACGTCGGCCCCGACGACAACATACAGGGCTGTCACACCGACATCAGGCCGCAGTCGGAAATCGCCGCATGGGCGCGCAAAGATCCTCTCGATCGGTTTGAAAAATACCTGCTTGCGCGCAAAATATTGACCGCAAAAGAAATTGACGGCCTGAAACGCTCCGTCGCGGCCGAGGTCTTAATGTCTCACACCCGCGCCCGCGCAAACGCGCTGCCCGGGAAAGCCGAACTCAAACGCTATGTCTTCGCGGAATAAAAAACTTACCTACTCTCTTGCGATAAACGACGCGCTTCACGTGATGATGTCGCGCGACAGACGGGTATTTCTCGTCGGACAAGGCGTAAAAAGTCCGTGGTACGTCGGCAATACCGCGCGCGGTCTCCTTGAAAGATTCGGCGCGGGCCGCGTGATAGACACGCCGGTTTCCGAAAACGCCGTAACCGGCGCAGCCGTCGGAGCGGCGATAGCCGGAATGCGCCCCGTCGTGGTGCATCCGAGAATGGATTTTATGATGTACGCGCTCGATCCCATAGCCAACGAAGCCGCCAACTGGCGGTATATGTCGGGCGGCCGAATAGGCGCTCCCGTAGTGATATGGGGAATAATCAATCGCGGCGGGGAACAGGCCGCCCAGCACTCGCAGGCGCTGCACGCGACATACGCGCATTTTCCGGGATTAAAAGTCGTGATGCCCGCCACGCCGCGCGACGCCAAAGGCCTTATGATTTCCGCGATAGAAGACCCCGACCCCGTCGTCTTCATCGACGACAGATGGCTTTATTCCGAGGAAGAAAACGTGCCGGCGGGACTTTTCCGCGTGCCCATAGGAAAGGCCGCGGTGAGGCGGCGCGGAAAAGACGTCACCATAGCGGCGGTGTCCTACATGGCGCGCGAGGCCGTCGCGGCGGGAAAAGAACTCGCCGACGAACACGGCATATCGGCGGAAATAATAGACATCCGCACGGTAAAACCGCTCGACAAAAAAACGATTCTTGCCTCGACGGCCAAAACCGGACGTCTGGTAGTCGCCGACGCGGGCTGGCGCAGTTTCGGAACAGCATCGGAGATAATTGCTTCAGTCGCCGAAAGCGGCATACGCCTTAAAACTCCTCCGATGCGCGTGGCCATAGACGACGTTCCCGCTCCGGCGGCATCGACACTTGAAAAAATCTATTATCCGTCTTCAAAAGACATAGTCAGCGCCGCTCTTGCGTCAGTAAAAAAGAAAAAGTAAGGAGACACCACGACAATGCCGATGAAAGTACGTTTCGTCAATTATCCCAAACAGTACGCTTCGCTAAAAAAAGAGTTCGACGGAGTTTTTGAAGAAATAATGTCCAAGGGCGATTTCATACTTCGCTCCCACATGGAGAACTTTGAAAAACACATCGCCGAATATCTGGGTGTTAAGCACGCCAGAGGCGTAAATACCGGAACCGACGCGCTGTATCTTCTGGCTCAGGCGCTTTTTAAGCCCGGAGACGAAGTGATCACCGTAGCCCACACTTTCGTGGCCACGGTGGGCTCCATAGTCCAGTGCGGCGCAAAACCGGTTCTCGTCGACATAAGAGACGATTTCAACATAGACCCCGACAAAATCGAAGCGGCCATAACTCCCAAAACCCGAGGTATAATACCCGTTCATCTCAACGGCCACGCCTGCGAAATGGACAAAATAATGGCCATCGCCGCAAAACATAATCTCGTCGTGATTGAAGACGCCGCTCAGGCGCTGGGTGCCAAATATAAAGGCAAATCCTGCGCGTCTTTCGGCAAAGCCGGCATATTCAGTTTTTATCCGGCTAAAATGCTCGGCACCGCCGGCGACGGCGGAATGGCAGTCACTTCCGACGACAATCTGGCGCGCAAGATAACCGCTTTCCGCGACAACGGCAGAGTGGATTCCGTCGAAATCATAGAATGTTTCGGATGGTGCACGCGGCTGGATAATTTGCACGCTGCGCTTCTGGATATGAAGTTCAAATATTTCGACAAGTGGGTGTCACGCCGCCGCGAAATCGCCGCTTTTTACGACGAGGCATTAAAAGGCGTCGGCGACGTGGCCGCGCACCCGCGATCGGGCGCGGATTATTTCGACGTCTACCAGAATTACGTCGTCAGGACGAAAAAACGCGACGAACTCGTCAAACATCTGCGCGCTAACGGCGTCGAAGTCCTTGTGTCGTGGCCGCGGCCGCTCCACAAGCAGAAAGACCTCGGTCTGGCGCATTTCAATTTGCCCGTAACCGAAAAAGTTTCCGCGGAAGTAATATCCCTGCCGATGTATCCGGAACTTGAAAACGACGAAGCATCTTACGTCGTAGAGACGATAAAAAGATTTTTCAGTTAACTCATAGGCGTCCGGTTTATACTGTTTATCGGCCATATCGGGGCGGGCGGGGCAAAAGAAAGTTTGCCGAATCCGGAATAATCGAGACAGTCATCGCGAGGTAAAACATGGTAAGCATAGTCATTCCTGTCTACAACGAAGAGGCGACCGTTGAGAAAGTTTTACGCGAGATTGAGTCCGCCATGCGACAAACTCAATTCGATTACGAAATAATCATAGTAGACGATGCCTCCGTCGACCGCTCAAAGGAAATCATAAAGAACTGCGATGTTAAAGTCAAACTTTACGAGAACTCTTCCAACAGGGGTTACGGCGCCTCCATAAAAACCGGCATAGCCAACGCAATCTATGATCTGATACTTATTGTGGATGCCGACGGAACATATCCGATATCCGACATACAAACACTGTTGAAAGAATCCGCGAATCACGACATGGTCGTAGGGTCGCGCACCGGACAGAATGTGGTATCCCATCCTCTCAGAAAAATAGCCAAATGGTTTATCAGGAAACTGGCGATATTGCTGACCGGCACCAACATACCGGATCTCAACTCGGGTTTCAGGGTTATGAAAAAATCGGTGGCTGAAAAATTCATCCACCTTCTGCCTGACGGTTTTTCTCTTACTTCCACCATCACGGTCGCTATGTTAACCAATAAATATTCGGTAAAATATATACCCGTAGATTATTACTCCCGCAAAGGAAAATCCAAAATAAGCCCGATAAACGACACACTGAACTTCATCCAGCTGATTATACGGATGGTGCTGTATTTCGACCCCCTGAAGATTTTTATACCGTTAAGCCTGTTTTTGGTGCTGCTGGCCACATCCGTCTTTTTTATCAGCTGGCTGCTGTTCGGCCTTATAATGAACGTAACTGTCGGCATCATAATGATGACGGCAGTCGCCGTAATGTCCATCGGCATGCTGGCGGACCTGATAGACAAAAGATTGCGCTGATACGACCGCTGCAAAAGCATTTTTCCTTTTGGGCCCGCCCGGCACATTTGTCCGTTAAATTAAAACAATGCGTTCCGATATGGAAAACAGTTTGATTTCCGTCATTATAGCCGCAGGCAGGCCGAATATAAATGAAACGTTGGAATCCGTCATTGAACAGACCATACCGCGCAAAAACTACGAAATAATAGTCGTAAGTGAGCGCGCCGAACTTGAATCTTCGATAAAGCCCCCAATGATTTTCGTAAAAACTCAAACTGCAAATCCGGCGATAAAACGGAATAAAGGCGTTCTATCGTCTAATGGTAACATATTGGCATTCATAGACGATGACGCCATAGCCCCCTATAATTGGCTCGAACAAGGACGGCGCGTACTTATAAATAATCCGGATTATTGCGGAGCGGGCGGACCGAATCTACTGCCTGTAAACGCCTCGCGCGGCGAACGATTGACGGATTTAGTGCTGAATTTTCCGCTTTTAGGAAGCGGCCATACCGGGTATTCATCTGAAAGCGGCACAAGAAAAGCCAAACTCGGAGAGATACATTTGTGCAATTTGTTTGTGTTCAAATCTATTTTTGAAATTGTCGGGGGTTTTAACGAATATATCGGATACGGCGGCGAGGATACCGAATTTGTATACCAGGCAAAAAAAAGGACCCGCAAGGATTTTCTTTATTCGTCCGATGTATTTGTGCGCCACCATAGAAGGCAATTCGGATGGGCTTATATAAAACAAAGATTCAAACTGAGAACCAACAACGGCAGGTTGACATTGGCATATCCGGCTCTTTATACCCGCAATTTAATGTTTTCCATGATTATCACAGCCATTTGCGCTTTCTTTTTAGCGCTGGTGATTGATCCCGTTATCATACCTGTTGCGCTATTAATCTATATCGTTCCTGTTTCCGTATACGTCATTGTCAAACACAGAGATTTTTTTCCGGTTTTGGTTTTGGCGCTGTTGGCGCACCATATAAGTTATGCCGCCGGTATATTTTACGGTTTGCTGGCGGGAGCAGTTGAGTTCAAAAAAACATTACGTATCAGAAGATAGCGGACATTAATCTGACAATATGAAAGTTTTATTGATAAACCCTCCGACAAAAAATATCATATCATCCATTCTTCCTCGGGGTCTCGAGGAAGAAAGGGGGTATAACCCTCCGTTGGGACTTCTGTATATCGCGGCTTATCTAAAACAACATACCGCACATGAAGTCGAAGTTTTGGACTCTCAGGCGGAGGAACTGAGCTACGACGAACTCAAAAACGCCGTTATTGCCCGTAGCCCCGACGTAGCGGGTATAACGACTTTGACTTTTACTCTGATAGACGTCCTTAAACTGTCAAAAATCGTCAAGGAGATAAATCCGTCCATCAAAGTCGTACTGGGAGGTCCCCACGTAAACATTTATCCCGATGAAACCATAATGCTCCCCAATGTGGATTTTTTAATATTGGGAGAGGGGGAGATAGTTTTCGCCGAATTCCTCGAACATATGGATAACATCGAAGAACTGCGCAAGATAAAAGGCGTGGTTTTTAAGCGTAACGGTCAAATAATCAATACGGGAACAAGAGAACTCATAGAAAATCTGAATCTACTGCCGTTCCCTGCAAGGCATTTGACCCCTTACACAAAATATAGATCCGTACTATCCGGCCGGGACACTGTTATAACGACCATGATTACCAGCAGAGGGTGTCCTTATAAGTGCACTTTTTGCAATCGCGAGCATCTGGGTAAAAGATTCAGAGCCAGGAGCCCCGAAAATGTGGTCGATGAAATGGCGGAGTGCGCCGCGATGGGCATTAAGGAGCTACTGGTTTACGACGATACTTTTACACTCAATAGGGCCAGAGTCATCAGTATTTGCGACGAGATTATAAAAAGAAAGCTGTATATCGCATGGGATATACGCACACGTATCGACGTCGTGGACGAAGAAATGCTTAAAAAAATGAAACAAGCCAATTGTAAAAGGGTGCATTACGGAGTTGAGGCCGGCACGGATCAAATCCTTGCCAAATTGGGCAAAGGCATAACCGTGGCGCAAACAAAAAAGATTTTTGCCATGACAAAAAAAGTGGGCATCTCCACGCTGGCTTATTTTATGATAGGCGCGCCGCAAGAAACGAGAGCGGATGTCCGGCAAACTATGGAACTGGCAAAACAGCTGGATCCCGATTATGTCCACTTTTCCATATTGATACCGTTCCCGTCGACACCGATATATCTTGAAGGTTTAAGAGCCGGTATTTTCAAGGAAGACCACTGGAAACAGTTTGCGGCGGATCCGCAACCCGGTTTCAAGCCGAAGTATTGGGAGGAAAATCTGCGCAGCGATGAATTATGCGAACTGCTGAAAACCGCCTATAAAAGTTTTTACTACAGGCCTTCATATGTACTCAAAAGAATCGCGGAGGTACGATCCCTCGGCGAGTTACGCTCAAAAATTGCGGGAGCGTTAAAAGTACTTAAACTATAACACGAAAAACCGCCGCCACAATAAATATGTCGAATCTGATTGCAGACAATATCAGGTATATTTTCAACAAAAGTCGTATGTTGCCGATTTACCTGGTTTTTGGAGTAACCTATCGCTGCAACGCCAAATGCCGCACTTGTTTCAACTGGCAGCACTTGAATAATTCAGGGGAAACGTCAAAAGAATTGACCTTGGATGAAATAGAAGCAATCGCCAAAAGTATGGGGAAACTCGTATGGCTTTTATTTACCGGCGGCGAGCCGTATTTGCGACGGGACCTTGATAAGATAGCCGAAATTTTTTATACCCGCAATAAAGTAAAAAATATAACTATTCCCACCAATGCGCTTTTGACCGAACCCATAATTGAAACAACATCCAAAATTCTCGAAGCGTGCCCCAAAGCCAAAGTTGTCGTGTCTTTGGCCTTGGACGATATCGGCGAAAAGCACGATATTATAAGAGGTGTCCCGGGAAACTTTACGGCATTGCTTAAAACATATGCCGAGCTGGCAAAACTCAGAAATGCTTATAAGAATCTATCGGTAAATCTAAATACCGTAATAACAAATCAAAATGTCGGGCGTATAGAAACAATAATAGATTATGTGAAAACCAATATGCCGGATGTTGATTTTCACGGATTCGAATTAATCAGGGGCGAGCCAAAGGATTCCGGGCTGGTTCCGCCGTCCATAGAGGAATATCAAGCGGCGCTTGTCCACATTAAAAAATATTGGAAATCCTATAAATTTTATAATATGCCTTTATCTAAACTCCTGAAAGGCGCCAAAATACTTGCCCGCGATATAGAGTTGCAAACTATTCGCGAACAGCGGCAGGTTATCCCGTGCTACGCAGGTTCAATCAGCGGAGTTATAGACCCCGACGGAAACGTGAGATTATGCGAGTTACTGCCGGCAGTGGGGAATTTGTACGACGCCGGCCTGGATTTTTCCAAAGTATGGTTCTCAGGGGAAGCCGACAAGTACCGCCGGGCCATCGGGCGAAAAGAGTGTTTCTGCACACATTCTTGTTTTATATCGTCCAGCTTACTGTTTAATCCTATGATATATCCAAAATTATTCGGATATATGGCCAGATATTATTAGACAGCGCCGCGTATCGGGAACATCCGTACTCTGCGCTGATAGAAACCTGCGATACTGTATAACTTAAAAATTCGAGAGGCCAAAAAATATGAACAACGAAACCGCGGACAAAAGAAATTTTATAAGCGCCGTAATGGCAAAAATCTCCGCGTGCGACCCTGTATATCCGCTGTCGTTCATAGCGGTTATACTCGTACAAACATTATTATTCCTGAAAACCGGCCCGCACCCCTCCACGGATTTCATGGTTGTATACGAACCCGCGGCTTATGATTTATTATCATGGCTGAAGCACGGAAACACGCCTTCGTTGGCCTGGGGATATTTGTTTTTTCACTATTTTTACGTGATATACATAGCCGCCATTTACGCGATTTTCGGGGCGGGCAACCGCGCGGCGCTGGCTATAATACAAATAATATTTTTCTCTGTCTCGGTTCCGGTGGTATATGCCACCCTCAAAAAATATCTTACCTTCAAATATATCGCCGTATTTTTCACTTTTCTATATGTGGTATTTTTTGACAACGTACATTTGGCGTCCTATCTCGTAGTGGATCATCTCTATAAGGCATCGTTTATAATAGGATATGCGCTGATAATACATTTCTACGCGGAGAATAAATCGGCGCTTTTCGCATTTTCCCTCATAGTGTCTTCAATCGTACTCATGTTTTTGCGGATTGACACACTTTTTTTGTTTTTACCTCTGTACATAATGGCCGCCAAACTATTCTTATGGCGCGAAAAAGCGAATAAAAAAGCAATTGCCGTTTTCTGCGCCGTCGCGGCGGGAACGGCGGTATTGTTTATGGCAAGAGGCGGCGGAAAGGTTCTGGCTTCCGTAACCGATTTGCTGTCCGGATGGTTCCAAAACGGCGACGTTATTGTCGGGCTCGGATTTCGCATACCGGGGGTTACTTACATAGAAGATTTCGACGCTTCCAGAGGGGGAGATATAATTTACCTTTTCGCGCGTATATCCAAATTATTTGTATTGAGGGTATATCACTTTCTGAATATATGGCCTATATTCTGGTCGCGAGGCCACAAGTTATATTATGCTCTGCATATGTCTCTGATTTATTCGCTGGCCGCAATGGGAATATGGCGCGCCTTTAAGGAAAGAAACATCTTTTTTAAGACCTCATCTTATGTTATACTTATGTCCGTCATAATGCACGGTTTAACGAGGGTCGACAGCGCATTGAGGACTATGTATACGCCCTTAGCCATACTTATAATGTTAGCCGCCTACGGGCTGGACGGAACGGCAAAACGTTTTTTATCGACTCAAAAGGAATAAAACGATGCCCGATAATCAAGATTATACCGCCGTAACCGAAGTCACCGGCTACAACGTCACCTCGGAACAAATTCAGAGGATGTATACCCGATACCGTTTCGCTTCCGAATTTTGCAAGGACAAAGACGTCCTTGAAGTCGCTTGCGGGAGCGGGCAGTGGCTTGGCTATCTGGCCGAATATACCCCGCTGGCCGCGATAACCGCCGTGGCGCCGGTTACGTCGTACAAAGTGATATTCTGCGTCGGCCAAAAAAAATGAGAACAAATTCTACGTTTCTCGCAATGCTAAATAAATACCGGCGGGCGGCCGTCGTGTCTCTTCACATATTTTTTATAATAATTTCCTATTTGGCGGCCTTTTACATAAGGTTCGAATTTTCCTTTCCTTCCAGATACTGGCAAGTAGTTTTCAGAACCATCCCCCTGCTTCTTTTCATCAAACTGCTGTATTTCCATTTCTTCGGATTGTTCGGCGGATTGTGGCGCTATGCCTCGATAAGCGACTTGTGGAGAATAATCTGGGGAAATATACTTTCATCTCTGACATTCGTAATCGCAGTAGCGAATTACCACGGTTTTCTGGGTTTTCCGCGTTCGGTGATAATGATAGATTTTTTTATCTGTTCGGCTCTCGTATCCGGCGTGCGCCTGACAAGCAGAATGCTCAGAGAACGGGGGAAAATAGATCTTTCTTCCGATAAGAAAAAGGTAGTGATAGTCGGCGCCGGCGACGCGGGCATTTCAATATTGAGAGAATGCCGCAATAACCCGCATATAGATTACGAAATAGTTGGCTTCATTGACGACGACCCCTTAAAAAAAGGTCATCACATATACGGAGTCAAGGTACACGGCGGACGCGCGGAGATACCGCGGCTCGTAGAGATACTCGAAGCCGACGAAATAATACTGGCTATACCCTCGGCAAAAGGTTCGGCCATCCGCGAGATACTGGCTTATTGCGAATCCACAAAAGCCGGAATAAAGATAGTGCCGGGGATGGACAAAATAATATCGGGAGCGATGGAACTCAAGCCCCGAAGCGTGCGTCCCGATGATTTGCTCGGCAGAAAGCCGGTGTCCGTAAACGAATCCGAAATAAGAAATTGTCTTTCGGGAAAAAGAGTTCTTGTGACCGGCGCGGGCGGGTCGATAGGCAGCGAACTTGCAAGACAAATATCGCGCTTCAATCCGGAAAATCTCATACTTCTGGACAACCACGAGAATTACCTCTACTATCTCGGAGTGGAATTTGCGACTAAAAATCCGGGGCTGAAGTTCAAAAGCGTCATCGCCGATATCAAAGACGTAAGGGCCCTGGTTCATATATTCAGAGAGTTTGAGCCACACGCCGTTTTTCACGCAGCGGCTCACAAACACGTGCCTCTTATGGAAGAAAATCCTGCGGCGGCCATCAAAAATAACATCATCGGCACGCGCAATCTGATATACGCCGCGCATCACTATAAAACGGAAAGATTCGTACTGATTTCGACGGACAAGGCGGTAAATCCCGCCAATGTAATGGGCGCCACAAAAAGAATCGCGGAGATGATACTTCAGGCCAAAGCCCTCCGGAGCGAAACAAGATTTATGGCCGTGAGATTCGGCAATGTGCTGGGCTCGACGGGCAGCGTGATACCGCTTTTCAAGAAACAGATAGAGGAGGGGGGGCCGGTCACCGTGACGCATCCGGAAGTGAAAAGATATTTTATGAGCATACCCGAAGCCGCGCGGCTGGTTTTGCAGGCGGGCGCGTTGGGCAAGGGCGGAGAAATATTCGTGCTGGATATGGGCGAACAAATAAAGATTGTGGAAATCGCCCGGAATCTCATAGCCCTTTCCGGACTAAAGCCCGATAAAGACATACAGATAATATTCACCGGACTTCGTCCCGGCGAAAAACTCTACGAGGAAATTCTGCTCGACAAAGAAAAAAGCGCGGTCACAAAACACAATATGATTTTCGTGTCGCAGGCGGCAGAATTCGACTTGCGGAAAATACGCCGCGACGTCGACGAACTCAAAATTATGGCCGAGCGGGCCAAAGACAAAGCCATCATAGCCAAATTCAGAGAAATGATACCAGGTTATACCGGCGGCGAACTGACCGGAGACGGAACTGCGGGTCGCAAAACGGATGTCAAATAAAATCGCGGCAAACGCCTCCGGCGTCTTTTTCCTGGCTTTCTTTATCACGGCTGTCTTCATTCCGCATCCGGAATTGCCGGATGCCGTCAAAATATTCGGTATACCGTTGCACTATCTTCTGTTGGGGGGATTCTCGGTCGCGGCATTTACCGTATCTTTTGCGTCAAAACCGCGGCTCGGTTTATTTGACCTTACCCTTGCCGGCCTCTCGGCCGCTTTTATCCTGAGCATATTATTCGGCGAAGGCGAAACGCAAAACGCGGCCAAAGTATTGGCCGGCTTCATTCTCAAAGGCGTTCTGCCGGCCGCGACGGCGGCGCGACTGTCCGGCGACTTTGACGAGCGGAAAATACTTCGATGTCTGGTATTTGTGGCGGGAGGCGCGGCGGCGCTGTCATTTCCGATGCTGTTGGGATACTGGTCAATAATGCGACTGCCGTTAAACTATGCGCCGGTGGGAAACCCGCTGCCTACCGCGGCATTCCTTCTGATGTTTTTACCCGCGGCCATAGACAGTACACTGTTTAAGAGCCGGACACTGCGATATATCATCTCCATAACGGCAACAGCCGCGATATTTTTGTCTTTTTCAAGAGGCGGATGGAGCGCCGCGCTGCTGGCCGTCGGCGTCTTCGCGGCTTTTTCTCCCGCAATAACGCTCAAATCGAAAAAAAGATTTTTCGCCGTGACCGCCGCCGCATTAGTGTCGGCGGTGACCGTCATACTGCTGGTCGCGCCCGACAATCTGCCGGTGGGCAAGTTCAGGCCGTCATATGTCGCGGAATCGGGTTCTCTGACACACAGATTGGGGGCTTACTCTTCGACGGCAAAAATATTCTCCGCAAGGCCGGTTTTCGGGGTCGGTTTCGGCAATTACAGAATTTATCACGAACAATATCTGTCATCCGGAATGGATCTGCGCACCGACACGCCGGATAATATGTATCTGCGGATTTTATGCGATACGGGATTAACGGGCGCTCTGGCTTTCTTTGCGTTTACGTTTTACTGGATGCGAAAATTTTGGAAAAATCGGCAAGACAATACCGTGCTGGCGATTTTCTGCGGGCTGGCGGGGTTTCTTGTCAATCAACTGACGGCCGATTTGATGCTCTGGCAGGCGCCACAGGCGGCCTACTGGACTTTATTGGGATTAGGAGCCGGAATCATTGGAACTCGCGGCAAGAACGGGTAGAAACCTTTTTTATAAATTGGCGGGCGAGGGGGCGTCGCGCGTTTTCGCTTTTCTTTTTTACATAATGGCCGCCCGCGCCCTCGGCGCGGACGACTTCGGCAAATATTCTTTTGCCTACTCGTTTACGGTTCTTTTGATAATGTTCGCCGACTTGGGGCTAAACCATATTCTTGTGCGCGATGTCGCCGGGGATAAGTCGCTCTTTCCCAAGTATTTCGGAAACGCCAACGCAATAAAACTCTTTCTTGCCGCAGTATCGGTAGCCGCTATATACGTAATAAACATAGTCACCGGTTATTCGCGTGTATACGGGAATCTAATAGTTCTAATGGGGGTAGTCGCCGTCGGCACGGCGTGGGTGGAATACATTGTTTATATATTCAACGCCTTCGAGAAAATGCACTATGAAGCGTTCCTTAAAACACTCAACAGGAGCATACTTCTGGTTTTCGGCTATGCTGCCATAAAAATGGGGGCCAGAGTCGAGGGATTTCTTGTCTCGATGATAGCTGCCTACGCCGTCAGCGCGACTGCGGGATTCGTTATGGTCGCGCGCAAAATTCACAAGCCGATTTTATCTTTCGATCCGAAGTTCGCTTACCGCTTCATTTCGGATTCGATGCCGATATTTCTTAGTATCGTATTTCTTTTGGCGTATCACCACGCCGGCATCGTAATGCTTTCCATTTACGGAATTCCCGAGGCGAATATAGCCCTCTACTCCGTAACCCTCAAAATTCTTGAAGTGCTCTCAATCGCGTCCTTAATGTTCGCCACTGCGTCCCTGCCGGTGCTCTCGGATTTCTTCAATCGCTCGCGCGAGTTGTTTCTCGACGGATACCGCCGCACGCTCAAGTTCGCGTTTTTCGCCGGTGCGCTCGGCGCGGCGCTCACATCGGTAATGGCCGAAAAATTTATAGTCGTCCTGTTCGGCGCGGAATTCGCGGGAGCGGCAAGGGCGCTCTCGGTTGCCGCGTGGGTCTTCATATTTATGTTCGCCAATCATGCGATAATGCAGGCATTCATAATTTTAAGAATACAGCAAATCAACATATATACCTCGGCGGCGGCGCTGGCCGTAAACATACCTCTTAATATGCTTCTGATACCCCGATACGGCTTTATGGGTGTGGCCTACGCCGTTGTGGCCACGGAGGCGCTCCTGTTCTTTATGAACGCGTGGATTTCATTCGCTCTTAAAATACGTTCCGGCCTCATCAGAAGTATATGGCGGCTGGCTGTGCCGGCCGGGGTGGTTGCGGCTCTGACTTTCGGAAACCGCATGCCCGCGGGCTGGACGGGGATTCCCGCAACACTTTTAATATTCGCGGCGGGTATACTTATTATGCGGCCTTTCGACGCCGGGGACAGGGAATACGCCGCAAAAATGTTTTCAATCTCCGGCATAATTACGGATATTTTCGCCGGAGCCGGAGGAAAATCGCGGTGAACAATCCCGACAATAAATATCCCGCCGGAAGAAAGCCCATCAATGCCGAACGTTTTGTCGCCGCGCTGGCCGGATTATATTCTGCGGATCGCCGTATCGCAACCGCGCCCGGTTCCATATTCATGCGGGATCACGAAGATAAAATAAGCGACTCCGCGGGCTATTCGCAATGGCTGAGCGCGCTTCTGGATTTTCTTAAATCCGAACTCTCTGTGCCGCGCTTGCGAATACTTGATATGGGTTGCGGCACGGGGGAACTGACGGTTCGGATGAATCTGCTCGGCTATGAAGCCGTCGGCGCGGATATACACGCCGAACGCCTCGGTCTCGCCCGCCTATTGGCCGAAGAAAACGGGCTCCCCGCCGCCACATTCGAACTTCTGTACCCGTCGGCGGGGCGACTTCCGTTCAAAGATAAAACCTTTGATGTCGTGACTATGTTTTCCGTGCTGGAACATATGGACGACGCTGCCGTCGGAAATTTGGCCGGCGAAATCGCCAGAATATGCCGCGGCGTCGTCTTCGTGCTGGTGCCCAATAAAATCAAGAAAGCCGACGACCACACCGGCCTTTGGTTCGTGCCGCTTATGCCGGACGCGATAGCCAAAACTTACGTCAATCTTCGCGGCGGAAAATACAGGTATTATATTTCTTTATCGGGTGGATGGGATGTCAGATACAGGACGTGGTCGGGAATCAAAAACTTTTTGATCCTCATTTCGAGGCGTGCTTCATCCCCGCAAAGTTTATGTTTCCGCGCGGACAGGATTTTTTCTTCGGAAAAAAAATAAAGACAAAATGCGGCGAGATAAAACTGGGAGCGCGCCTTCCCGTCGACACCCTCTCGGCTCTCAGCGGAATGCCGCGCGAAGCTTTTCTTGAATACCTTAACTTCACGCTGAAGCCCAGGCGTTAAAAATGCGAATTAATTTTGTTTTACCGTCTCTGCCCATAAAACCTTCCGGCGGATTCCGCGCTGTTTATGAGTTGTCGGGAGCACTTGCCGCTCGCGGACATGAAGTCGGCGTCTGGCATCTCAGCGACTTTCGCGCGGAGAAATCCTTAAAGCGAAAAGTTGCGGATGTGCTGAGTGAAATCGCGACGACAATCACCGGCGTATGCGTTCCGTGGATGAACGTTTCCCCAAAAATCACCCTTTCACGGCTGAAAGCAGGTGATGGTAAAAATATAGCCGACGCCGATGTCGTTTTTGCCACGTCATGGCGCACTGCCGAGTTTGTCTCCTCCATACCCGAGTCAAAAGGAAGAAAAAATTACATGGTGATGGATTTTGCGCCGTGGCTCGGCCCGAAAGAAGAAATCGAGCGCACGTGGAAACTGCCTCTTAAAAAAATCGCGATATCGCAATGGATGGCCAAACAAGTCGCAGCCACCGGAGAGACGGCCGATGTAATGCCGCTCGGCGTCGACAAAACATTTTTTAAACTTTGCCGCCCAATAGAAAATCGACCGAGACAGATCGCCTTTATGTATTCCAAATCGCCCTACAAAGACACGGCGACCGGACTAAAGGCGCTGGAAACGACCCGCGAAAAATACGGGGACTTCTCCGTGGCGTGTTTCGGCCCGAGCTTTCTTAAACCCCGCTCCGTGCCGGGGTGGTTCGATTATAGGGGCACCATCAGCGACGCCAAATTGTCCGATATTTACAACACATCTTCGATTTTGGTCAGCAGTAGCGCCGCCGAAGGATTCGCTTTTCCTCCCGCGGAAGCCATGGCCTGCGGTTGCGCCGTCGTCGCCACGGATTCCGGCGGGTTGCGCGATTACGCCGTTGACGAAAACAATTGTCTTTTGTGCGCCTCCGGCGATGCGGATGCCTTGGCCGCAAACATCGGACGGCTCCTGAACGATGCCAATCTGAGATATAAACTATGCGCTCAGGCGCTCAAAACCGCATCCTTGCTTGATTGGCGAATGACGGCCGCATTCGTTGAAAAGGTAATTACTTCATGATGAAACTTTCAATAATAATCGTAAACTACAACACGCGCGAGCTTCTGGCGGAATGCCTGGCAAGCATCCGCAAGTATCCGCCGTCGCATAAGTACGAAACGATAGTCGTGGACAACGCATCCTCCGACGATTCGCGGGATATGGTTTCCCGCGATTTTTCCGAGGTCAAACTTCTCGCCAATGACTCGAACCTCGGGTTCGCCTGCGCGAACAACAGGGGCATAAAAGCGTCCGACGGAGAATATATTTTACTGCTGAATTCCGACGCGGGATTGAAACCCGGCACCGCGGATACTATGCTGGACTATATGGACAAAAATCCATCCGTGGGTGTGCTCGGCCCCAAGCTCGTTGGCCCGGACGGAGACATTATTCAGATGTCGTGGGGATGGTGCCCGACAATATTCAAAGAATTGGTCCAAAAAACGCTCGACCCGCATAACATCGCCCGTTACAAGCTTGTGAAAAATATCGTACGGCGGCTCGGCGCGCGCAACAGGGAAGTCGAACTTGTATACGGCACAAGCATGCTCATCCGCCGCAAGATACTTGAAAAAACCGGACTGCTCAACGAAAATCTTTTTCTTTATTTCGAAGAGCCGGATTTCTGCCCGCGCGTTAAAAGCGCAGGTTACAAAGTAGTATATCTGGCGGGGGCGGAGGTCACGCACAAACACGGTTGCACCATGAAGGTCGCGGGAAAATATACCACACTGGTTTATCGGGAAAGTCAACTTTATTTCTATAAAAAACATCGTTCCGCATTTCAACAAAAAATACTTAAACTTTATCTGTTATTTAAATTTTATATATTAAAGTTTATATCTCCTGCGGGATCAAACTTCTATGATGAGCTTATAAATCTGGTAAAAGAGACGGGCATAGAAAGGATTCTAATTATTAAGTTAAGCGCTATCGGGGATGTTTTAATGGCGACACCTGCATTTGAAACAATAAGAAATAAATACCCAAAAGCAAAAATATCTTTGTTGATAGGAAATTGGGCAAAAGATATAGTAAAAAGTAACCCAAATATTGATGAGATAATTTCCATCGATGAGAATATTTTCTGGAAGAAAAGAATTATTCCTCTGCTGAACCTTTTTTTCTTATTGAGAAGAAAAAAGTTTAATGCGGTTTATATTATGCACTGGTCAAATTTATTTAATTTTTTTACTTTTCTTTTGGGCATTAAAAAGAGAATTGGATTTGATAGGTTTGGAAAGGGTATGTTTCTAACTAAAAAAGTTCCGTTCAGTGAAGGAGAAATGCCGCATACCATCTATAAATATGGAAATCTTGTGAGTGCTAATTTAGAAAATTGTAAGATAAATATTTATCTTACAGATGACGAGACAAATATTGCAGAGAAAGAACTTGCAAATTATGGGTTAAACCCCATTGATAAAATTATAGGAATTGCGCCCGGCGGCGGTGAAAATCCTAAAACAAAAATGTTGACAAAACGCTGGCCTGTTGAATATTTTATTGAGCTCATAAAGAAAATTACATTTGAACTTAACATACCTGTAATATTATTTGGGAGCAAAACAGAATCAGCTCTGGGCACTGCAATTGAAGAAGCAATTAAAAAGGATAAACTACTTGTCAACTTCATAGGCAAAATGGACTTAAGACAGACCGCTGCGATTATGAAAATATGTCAAATAGTAGTGACGAACGATTCCGCATCATTACATTTAGCCGGAGCGGTTGGAACTAATACGATATCAATTTTTGGTCCGACACCTCCATGGGATAAAATCCCGCTCGGAAACAATCACAAATATTTTTATAAAAAATTACCATGCAGCCCCTGCTATAAATACGGAAAATTCCCTAAATGCCGGGGAATCTCTTGTTTAAGGTCAATTAAACCAGATGAGGTTTTTCAAAAAGTTAAAGAACTGATTCTATGAAGATAATGCGTTTAAAAGTATTTATTCCTAAGTTTTTCTTGCCAATAAAAAATTTATGAAAACCGCAATCATACACGACTGGCTTACCGGAATGCGCGGGGGGGAAAAGATTCTGGAAAAAATGTGCCGCTTGTTCCCGTCGTCGGATATATACACGATAGTATGGAACAAAGGCAGGATGTCGAGTGAAATCGAGAGCCATCGCATTATTACGTCTTTCATCCAGAAACTTCCGGCAGGCACAAGCAAATACCGTTATTATCTGCCGCTGATGCCGGCCGCCATAGAGGCCTTTGAACTCCGCGGGAACGAACTGATTTTTTCCATAAGCCACTGTGTGGCCAAAGGTATCGAAAAAAAACCGGGACAGACGCACATATGCTATTGCAACACTCCGATGCGCTACGCCTGGGATTCTTTCGGCGATTATTTTTCGCCGCGCAGAAACTTTTTTACGTGGGCGGCTATGTCATTTTTCCGTCCGTATCTTAAATGGTGGGACAAATCCACCGCGCGCGGAGTCGATTATTTCATCGCCAATTCCCGGAACGTCGCGGAACGCATCAAAAGACACTGGGGACGGGATTCCGCCGTTATTTATCCGCCGGTCGATACGCAATTCTACACTCCCTCGCCCGACGTCTCGTCGGCGGAGGACTTCTATCTGGCGGTTTCGGCGCTGGTGCCGTATAAAAAAATAGATCTTGCCGTCAAAGCTTTTAATATGCTCGGCAAAAAATTAAAGATAATAGGCACCGGTCCCGAAGCTGATTATTTGCGAAAGATCGCCGGCCCCACTATTGAGTTTCTGGGATGGCGCGACGCCGAATCTATCAGAGATCATTACAGAAAATGCCGGGCGCTGATATTCCCGGGCGAGGAAGATTTCGGAATAGTGCCGCTGGAGGCGCAGTCGTGCGGACGGCCCGTGATTGCCTACGGCAAGGGCGGAGCGCTTGAAACGGTTGTCAACGGCGAAACGGGCGTGTTTTTCGGCGAACAGACGGAAAACGCCTTGCGCGGCGCGGTGAATCGGCTGGAACAAATGGAATTCGACGCGGCGCGTATTTCATCGCACGCTTCAAAATTCTCGGACGAAAACTTTAACGCCGCTATAAAAAAGTTTCTGACGAATCATGTCCCTGGATTTTACGAGTGACGTCCGACGGGGGGGGGAGTAGGAACGGGGGAAATCTGGCGGAGAGGGCGAGATTCGAACTCGCGATGGACACAAGGCCCATACCGGTTTTCGAGACCGGCGCCTTCAACCACTCGGCCACCTCTCCATAAAACGCTGTAATTTTCTGCCTGCCAAAATCTATCGCCCCGACGCCATACCCGGGCGGTGGGGTTGATTTTACCAAATTTTTTAACTTTTGCACGCGCGATAAAAGTTTTTCGTCGGTATTTTTCTGACGCTAACCCGGCGTTCCAAATCCTTGGGTGCTTTTGAGGCATTAAACTTTTTGCTAAAATAAAATGAGGGGGGGCTTCTTCTTTATGCCGCGCAAACCATTCGGAACATTTTATATTCCCATCATAATTACCGCGCAATTATTTTTTATGCCGTCGTGCGCCACGACGCCTTCCGCAAAAAACGAGCCGTCGCTTGACTTAAATTCATTGCGCGACGTAACACATCTACCCCAGGGAGAGAACACATATATACTTAAAAACGGAACTCTTTACCTCGCGGGAAAATCCAGAGTTACGCTTATCCTTGAAAGTTATTGTCTGGATGTGGACAAACCCGCGCCGGACAGAGATGAAATATATTATTTTGTCGCCGGGCCTCCGGGCAAGATACCTTTGTACAAAGAAATACTTTCTTTCGTCGCCGATCATCCCGAAGCGCGGAATCAATCATTCATACAAAATCTTCTCTGGAATCTTCGGAACAATGTAAAATTTGAGGACTTGAGCCAAGCGGAACGCGATTTTCTTTTGCGCATAGAACAACTTGCTTATTTGAAAATAAATTCGCGGCTTAAGGAATCTTTATGGAAACGATTGGTTCGTTTTGCCCAAAGTATTTTTCCGTCGGGGGGCGAAACTCTCGCCTCTTTGACAAAAGGCCTACCGCTCTCCTACGCGGATTATGCCGGGCATATCAGAAACTTATCCCTTCCGAGCGGTGAGCGCCCTCCCGCCGCTGCTGTCACGGCCGTTCCTATGCCCATAGGAAATACCGGGCTTTACGGAATCGCCTATACAAGAGGTTACAGCAGAATGAAAGTCGTAATATACAACCCGTCAAATCCAAAAGAACTTATACTGAAATTCGTGGGCTGGTTTACAAAAGAATGGAAAGACGCCATGAAAGAAGCGACAAAGGGCTGGGAGAAATTTAAGAAGCAGGATATAGGAACGGCAGGAAATGCCACCGAGGGGGGAGATGAATATTAATGATGAATAATCGTCGGTAAATATATTTTGTCGCAGAAAAGCGAGCGTCTATCCGCGGGGAAATTACACGCCTTAAAAGGGGGATTTAATGAAAATCACTGTGCCGGAAATAATATCAGACCCTAAAAAGATTTTTCTTATTGACGACGGAAACGACTTTTCGCGTGTTTTCAAATTATCCTTCGGTTACGGGTTGCTTGCCGTTTTCGTCTGGCAAATCGGCGTTGCCGTGGCGTTCCGCAGGGGGGTTGATTTTTTTCTTGCTAATATGCTGTTTTGCGCGAGCGCTTTTATTTTTTTCTCCGTCCTTTATCTGCCCGCCATTCACGTCTTGGCATCGGGAAAAGATACTCCCTTGCCAGATGTTAGGCGACTGATATCCTACGTGAATTTTTCCGCTACACCGTTGTTTTTTATGCTGCCGTTTTTCATCGCGCTTAAATATCTCGTATCTCATGCCGGCGCGGCGGCGATTTTCTTTCTGTTGTCTTTGTCCGCCGTATTATACCTGGCGCTTGCCATAATCAAAATATTGAGATGCCGTTATCGGAAAGGTGTGTTTCAGGCGCTCGGCATCGCTTTATTGCCCTGCGCGGTCATCGTTGTATTTTTTTTCCTTGCCGGAGTATTTGTGTATGTGTTGTATAAAGGAGCATCCGGATTCGCGTGGTGATGATGCGCGTGTGGCGGCGGGATAAATAAACCGTTGCGTCGATATGTGGTGTTATAAAACGGATGGTTGGAATACAAAAGCGGGCAGAGCAATCAAATCACGCTTTAAACTTCTCGGCAAAATCGCGGCGCATTTCGCGCGTCAGGTCTTTTTTCTTTTTGGCTTCCTTCCTGTCGTACTGTCTCTTGCCCTTAACAAGCGCAATCTGAATTTTCGCAATCCCTCTTTTATTGAAGTAACATTCGAGAGGTACCAAAGACAGGCCTTTTTGAGCCGTCTGGCCGATGAGCCGCTTGAGCTCGCTCTTTTTAAGAAGAAGCTTCCTTGAGCGCAGCGGCTCGTAAGGCACGCCCGTCTTGGCCGCCTGCGGCCAGTCGGCTATGTTAACATTTTCAAGCCACGCGCCGTCGGGACGAATGCTGACGTAACCGCCGGCCAGATTCAATCTGCCGCTCCGAAGCGATTTGACTTCCCGCCCCAGCAGCCCCATTCCCGCCTCAAACTTCTCGATTATTTCATAATCGTAAAACGCTCGTCTGTTGGAGGCGATTGTCGTCATGTTACAAAAAATGCGGAAGGGGGGATTTGAACCCCCAAGGTCTTGCGACCATACGGTCCTGAGCCGTTTTGCGTCAATCATTGGAATGGGCGCGAGAGGAGTCGAACCTCCACGAGTTTCCTCACACGGTCCTGAGCCGTGCGCGTCTGCCATTCCGCCACGCGCCCATTCCAATGATTACGTCCTTCGGACGCCGCCAGTTCCGCCACTTCCGCTTTAAAAATCCCCGCACGGGAAGTTGTGTTAACTCCCCGCTATCCCTCAATCGCGCGGCACTACGCGCGAGAGAACATTATTCTTTATATATTCAAAGTTGAACGGCTTCAAAATACAGTCGAGAGCGCCCTCGCGAAAGGCCTCTATGACCCTGTCGGCGTCTTTATACGCGGTCATTATGACGAACGAGGCGGCTTTATCCAGAGATTTGATCTCTTTGAGAACTTCTATCCCGTTTTTATCGGGCAGCACAACGTCCAAAAAAACCACGTCCGGCAGGTGCAGCACGAACTGCTTCAACGCGCTTTTTGCGTCTTCGGCGTAAAAAATATTCTTGTAGCCGGCCCCGCTAAGAAACATCCCCAGCACTTCACGTGTTTCGGCGTCGTCGTCGACTATCAATATTTTCATAGAATATCCTCCCCGTTAAAATTTCTTTTCCGTGGCCACGGCGAGTTTCCTGGTTCCGGCCAGCTTCGCCTTGTCAAGAGCGTCCATCACCATCCCGTGCCTTACGGATTTGTCGGCGCGAAGCACCACCGAGGCGTCTTTGGACATCAAAAGTTTTTTGAGGTCGCTCTCCAGATTGTCGAGCGAACTGCGGCGATTATTGAGATAAACCGCCTCGTCGGAGTTTATCGAAATTATGATTTTATCGTCGGGGTCTATCTCAGCGGTTTGAGTTTTAGGCAAATTCAGTTTGATGCCCGGCTCGGCCACAAACGTCGACGATAACATAAAAAATATCAAAAGAAGAAAAACTATGTCCGCGAAAGGCGTCACATCAAGCGGCGATGCGGGCTTCTCGCGGGTAAAAAATCTTTTTATTTTCATTGACTCGGTTCAGCCGGAGTAAAAGCGTTTTTGACTGCCTGATGCGCGTCGGACAGGATACTATATCCCCAAGATTTTGTCAATCTCTTCGGCGGCCTTTTTGCCGTCTCCGACGGCCAACGCGACCGTTCCGCCGCCGGAAGCGATGTCGCCTCCGACGAATATTTTGGGATTTTTCGTCGAGCGCAGTGAATCCTTATCGAATTTTATTCTGCCTTTTTGGGTATCGACGAACTCGCCTATATAATCCATATCGGGCCCGAGTTTCTGACCGAGCGCGAATATGACGGTATCCGCCGGCGCGACGTATTCCGAGCAGGATATTTCCTTCGGCCGCGGACGTCCCGACGCGTCGGGTTCGCCCAATTCGCATTTGACAAATTCCACGCCCTCGATTTTGCCGTCGCCGACAATTTTTTTGGGGGCGGCCAGCCAGACAAACTTGACGCCCGCATCCTTGGCCTCCGCGAATTCGGCCTTGGCTCCCGGCATTTCGGCTTCCGTGCGGCGATAGTAAATCGACACATCCTCCGCGCCCAGCCGCACCGACGACGACGCGCAGTCGAGAGCCGTCGAGCCGCCGCCGATGACCACGACCCTTTTTCCGACGGCGTACGGCTTGCCCTCATTCATTTTAAGAAGAAAATCAAGCGCCTGACATGCGCCCGGCAAATCCTCGCCGGGGATATTCGGTTTCGACGAACCGCTTAATCCCGAAGCCAGAAACACTGCGTCGGAGGACGCCAAAATTCCGGCGAATTTATCTTTGCCGACGGGAGTGTTCAACATAAGTTTTATCCCGGTGCCCTCGATAACTGAAACTTCCTGTTTCACTACGTCGCGCGGGAGACGGTACGCCGGTATGCCCCATACAAGCAATCCGCCGGCGCGATCGGTTTTTTCATATATGACAACGTCCCAGCCCTTCTTGTAAAGTTCTATCGCGCACGAAATGCCGGCGGGGCCCGCGCCGATAACGGACGCTTTTTTGTTCTTGGGCTCGACGAGACGCGAAACCGGTTTAATCTTTTTTAAGTCCGCGTCGGCGGCGAAGCGCTGCAACGCGGCTATATTTATCGGTTCGCCCACGTCCGACTGCGAGCAGCCCTTTTCGCACTGTTTCTCGACGGGGCAAATCCTGGCGCACACGGAGCCCAGAAAATTTCCTTCTCTGATGA
Source organism: Elusimicrobia bacterium HGW-Elusimicrobia-1 (assembly GCA_002841695.1). Lineage (NCBI taxonomy): Bacteria > Pseudomonadati > Elusimicrobiota > Elusimicrobia bacterium HGW-Elusimicrobia-1. The sequence continues at coordinate 248,888 of PHAN01000002.1, forward strand.
TTTTTGAAGCGCCCGTCATATTGCGCGTCTTGATTTTTTTTATGAACTGCGACGGCTTTATGCCCGCGGGACAAAGCTGATCGCAGGGCGCGTCGTGACAGAACAGACATCGCGAGGATTCGGCCATCGCAAGATGCGGCGGCACGGTTTTTTCGACTTCGTTGAAAGTTTTCTTTCTTTCTTCGGCCGCGATTTTCGGCGCTTCGATTCTTTTAGCCATCGGATTACTCCGTACTGTGTTTTTTAACGTCCGAGGGTGAATTTTACCTATTCCTTAAAATAAAGTCAACAGCGAAAGCGGTTCTCCGTCGGATATTTTCTTGCGGGAAATTATTTTGTCGTATTTTTCGTGAGCATTAAACTTTCCCTCAAAAGAGAAGAGGGCGACCAAGGTCGCCCCTACGCGTAGGGG